>JBMTLP010000279.1:0-4974 GCA_049433245.1 Pirellulales bacterium | reverse complement strand
CCGGGTGGCTTCGAGGCATCGAGGCGGGCCCTGCTCAACGCGCTGGCGAGGCTGCTTGGCGACAGCCGAGGGAAGGCCACCGTGGTCTTTGATGCGGCTGACGCCCCCCCTGGGCTGCCGGCACGATACCTGCACGACGGCATTCAGGTCGTGTTTGCCCGCGACTACCCCTCGGCTGACGCGCTGATCGAGGACATGATCGAGGATCACGATTCCCCCTCGAGTCTGACCGTGGTATCGGCCGACAACCGGGTGATAGCCGCCGCCCGCCGCCGACGAGCGAAGGCTGTGCCCAGCGGCGAGTGGTTTGCCGAACTCCGCGCTGCTGCCCAACACACACCGCAGCCCGAAACCAAGCCACCCCCACCTGGCAGCGACTTCGAAGTCGAAAGGTGGCTCCGCGAGTTCGGTTTCTAGGCCTTTCCGCTGAGCACGCTCAAGTTTTGGGGGATCGTCGCTTGGCCCAGCGGGCGAGTTTGCGATCGAGCGTCGACCGCTCAATGCCGAGGATGCTGGCAGCCTTGGTTTTGTTGCCGGCAGCGGCCTCGATCGTGGCCAGGATGTGCCGGCGTTCAACATCCTCCAACGATTCGGGCCGATAGGTCCCTCGTCCCTCCACGGCATGGCGTCCGGTGTCGCCTGGGGGAGGCAGTTGGCTGAGAGCCAGCTCCGAGCGATCGATGAGGTCGGCGTGTGAGAGCACAACCGCCCGCTCGATCACGTTTCGCATTTCACGAATGTTGCCCGGCCAGTCATAGGTCCGTAGGGCGTCCAGGGCTTCAGGCGCGAAGTCGTGCACCCGTCGGCCTGTCTCCGCGGCAAACCGGGCGAGAAAATGCCTCGCAAGTGGCTCAATGTCATCCCGCCGCTTGCGGAGGGGGGGCACATAGATCTCCACAACCTTCAGACGAAAGTAGAGATCGCGGCGAAACTCACCCGACGCCACCGCATCCTCAAGGTTGCGGTTGGTGGCCGCCACCACACGCACATCCACCCGGATACGTTTGCTTCCCCCCACGCGTTCGAAAGGATGACCTTCCAGCACACGCAGAAACTTCGCCTGAATGGCGGGGCTCATCTCGCCGATCTCATCGAGCACCAAGGTGCCGCCGTCGGCCGCCTCAAACTTGCCCGCCTTCCGCTCGGTCGCGCCAGTGAAGGCCCCTTTCTCATGGCCGAAGAGTTCGCTCTCCAGGAGCGTTTCGGTGAGAGCCGCACAGTTGAGGCAGACAAATGGTTTGCCAACACGGTCACTCGCTTCGTGAATCCCCCTGGCGACGAGTTCTTTGCCGGCACCACTCTCACCCCGCACGAGCACCGTCGCTTTCGTTGTGGCAACGCGGTTGATCTGCTCAAGGATCGCGGCCAACTGTGGGCTCTTTCCCACCATCCGCGACTCCTCGCCGAGGCGTTGCTTCAGCCACGCGTTTTCGTCGGCAGCCGTGGCGAGTTTGGTCGTCAACTCACTTCGCGCGGCGATGTTTTCCACAGCCACACCGACCGCGTCGCAGACCGCCATGGCGAACTCGAGATCATCCGGCGTGGCATGACGCTTGGCCTGATCAAGCTCAAGATACAGCACACCGACCGGACGACCTCCGCTGCGGATCGGGGCGGCAATCATCGTGGTCGGCACACCATCGCCGCTCACGACCGACGCCATCACCGCCTCGTTTGTGGCAATCACCGTCGCCACAGCGGGCATTGGCATGTCACCTGGCCAAGGGGAGGGCACCGAGGCTGCCACGGTGAGGGACTCTGCGGTGACGTCAGCCGAGGCGTCGAGCGATGGCGCCAAGAGCATCACGCCCCGCCCCCCTTCGATGTCCTCAATCGCCGTCTCCATCGCCAGCCGGCCCACCTGTTCCAGCCCCTCCGCTCGACCGAGCGAGAATGAGAGGCGGCAGAGTTCGGCGGCCGCTTGGCCCACGCGTGGCACCGTGGCTGCGGAGGTGCGGAGGTGCTCGAGTAGCCGGCTCTCGGCCTGGCGATGGGTGATGGAGGCCTGCCAGGGATCGCCGGTCGTCGGCAGATCGCCCACCACCGTGCCACTCAGACTGCTGCCCCCGCTCGACTCACTGGGGGGCTCTCCTGGATAGAAAACCAGTTCAACTCGGCCAATCGCGAGGACGTCGCCAGCAGCGAGTTGGTGCTCCCCGTCGATGAGTTCACCGGCGAGGTAGGTACCGTTTCGGCTGCCCAAATCCCGCACTTTCCAGCCGGAATCGGCGAAAAACACCTGGGCGTGCTGCCGACTGGCCCGCTCGTCGCGGATCACAATCAGGTTGTCTGGGGCCCGACCGAGCGTGGCGACCTCGCCGGGAGTCAAACGCACCACGGCTGGACCGACAGCCGGGTCATGCACCACAAGGCAGGCCTGACCGTGGTTTTCGCGTGTCTGACTCGGATGGGCTTCCACCTAACTCCCTCAGGGCCTCACAACGCCCGTCGCTCACGCCAACTGGTTCCACAACCAGATTTTCCCCGCATTATTGAAATTGCTGCATTTCAACTCGCCCACTAGCATACTCGACATTCCGCCGGTTCCTGGAGTGGCCGCCGAGGCCTTGGATAACCGCTGCGGAGTTCGATCTCGCGGAGGAGGCCTCCCATGAACCGTATTCTGTCAGCAGCTGTTGCCGCGGCTGTGTTTGTGCTGGCTGCCAGTTCGGCTTTTGCACAAGGTTTCGGCAACCAGGTCGTGGGTGGCATCTCCATCGATGCCGCAGGAATGGTCGCCAATCTCGACGCGGCGGCGTCTGAGGAACTCGCCGCCGAGCGCGCCAAACTGCTCGCTACCTCCAAAATTTCCTCTGCAGCCAACCGCAAGGTGTCGCTCGCGGGCATCCTTGAGTCGCTCAAGGCAGCACAAGCCTCAAACGACCCCGTGTCTCCTGAGGTCATCTATCTCGGCGGACTGACCGCTGTGGAGATGGTGCTCGTGGATCCCGAACACCATGACATCGTGCTCGTCGGCCCAGCCGAAACACCAGTCGTCGGGCCGCTCGGGACCGTGGTCGGCAGCGAGAGCGGCCAGCCGCTGCTGCTCCTTGAGGATTTCGTGACCGCCTTGCGTTCGACAGAGAACGCTCGCTCGGCTGGCATGAGCTGCTCGATCGACCCCACGGCAGAAGGCCTCGCCCGTCTGCAAGCGGTGCTGCGAAGCCAGGGATCGGTCGGTGCGAACCCAGACCCGCTCCTGCGAAACCTGGAAGCAGCCGTTGGACCGCAGACGGTGTCACTCGGTGGCGTGCCGGCTGAGAGTCGCTTTGCCCACGTGCTCGTGGCTGCCGACTACCGCATGAAGCGGATCGGCATGGGCTTCGATCCCTCGGGCGTGGAACAGCTGCCCAGCTATCTGTCGATGCTTCGGCAGAGCGGCACCTCCGCGACGATGCCTCGTTTCTGGCTGGAGGCCAAGCACGACCCGATCCAACGTGATCCCGACGAACTCGCCTGGAAGCTCTCTGGCAGCCGCATGGTGTGCATGACGGAAAACGAGATGGCAACGGCCAGCGGTCAGCGGACCCGCAAGGGCACGTCGGACCCCTTGGCTGAGCAGTGGTGCAAACTCATGACGGAGCACTACGCCGAGTTGGCCAAGATCCAGCCCATCTTTGCGGAACTGCAAAACTGCGTCGATCTCGCCGTCGTGGCGACCCTGATCCAAAGCCGCCAACTCGGCGAGCGATCTGGTCTCGACTTGTCACTGCTGCTCGATGAGCAGGCCCTGCCGCTGGTGGGCTACGACGTTCCCCAGACTGTGCCCACGCTTGCCTCGGCGATGCGGCAGCAGCGTGGCTGGATCGTCACCACGTCCGGCGGCATCTCCTTCCAACCTTGGGAGGCCGCCACCACGGTTGCAGACAACGAATCGCTTGCCGAGCCTCGGCTCGCGGCTCTCGACAGTCGGCCATCCGGCACATCGATGTGGTGGGACTGAGTCAGCGAATCGGTGCCACCCAGGCAACGCCGTCCAGGCTTGCGGCAGCCCGCTCGAAAAACGGATCCAGCCACCCAGCCTGCGTCGCGGTTGCCATGAGCAGCGGCGGCGGAGCAGTGGGGGGCGGCACTTGCTTGACCAGCAGCAGCGAGTGCTGACCTTGGGTAGCGATCGCCGCCGCAATCGAATCGCTGGTGACGTCCCAACTGGAAGGGAGTTCGCTCAGGAGCCCCTGTGTGAGCGCTGCCACAGGATCGACGAGACCACAGGTCGCGTTTGAGGCCGGGTGGTCGAGCAGGGGAAGCCCCAGGCTCTCGGCAACGAGGCGAGCGGTGACCGCCATGCCGTGGATCGCCAGACGGTGCATCCGCGCTGCGGGCTGAGCACAGGCCTCATCGAGCCTCCGGAGCCCATCAACCACGGGTCCACCGCCAACCACGAGCCGCAGCGGACGGCAGCGGATGGCGGTCACGAGCCCTAGCAGGCGTTCTGGCCAGTCGGAGCGTGAAAGGAGGCTGCCCCCGACCTTGATGACGAGGCCCGGTTGGCGGCCACGCTCTGAGGCGACGAGGGTCCGCAACCAGCCTCCCTGCCAGCCCTCAGCGTGCAGTTGCTGCGGATCGAAGGTTGCCGCCGGATCCATCAGCAAAGCCTCCCCGCGGCGATGAGGGCCAAGGCATGCGCTGGCCCCACGCGGGAAGCGTCAGGCCCAGCCTCCTGCTGTAGAGACGTGACGCGACATCCGCTCCAATCAAGTTGCTGCAGGCTCCGTCTGGCGAGGGACTCGCCATGCCCCGAGAGCACGATGACGTCGGGCCGGCCGGCAAAGGCCGATGCCACCCGCTTCAACTGCTGTGCCACGAGCCTGGCCTGGGCGGTGGCCACGAACTCTGCCGCAGCTCTCGCGTCGGCCAAGGTAAAGTCCTCCGGGTCGAGCAGGAGCATCCGCCCCAGCCGGGCGACCGCCGAGCCTCGATCGAGCGGTCGTACGTCGGCGGTGTCGCCAGCCCCGGCAACCTCAAGCCCGAGCC
>JBMTLP010000278.1:0-4978 GCA_049433245.1 Pirellulales bacterium | reverse complement strand
CTCAGAAGGGCTTTTGCGTCCCGTGTCTTCGCGGCTGACGGCGTTCATCGGAAACACCTGGTCGATCTCATCCGGAAAGACCGCCTTCACATCGCCAATCCTCACGGTGCCATCACGACAGGTGACCACCAGCGCCTCGGCTTCAAGATCCGCCCGAATCTCCGCTTCGGCCGCAGACACGGTCACCGACGGACTTGAGCCACCGGGCCGAAAAGAGAAGGTGGGGCGGATCAAGGTCCGCCCATCGACCTCTTTGACGTTGATCGAAAACTTGTTGCTGCTGTAGCTCCGCTGCTGCCGCAGTCGTCCATACACAATCTCTTCCACGCTTCCCACAATTACCCGGCGAATCCCGTTTCGCCCCCAGGAAACGGCCACGTCATTGAGCCAGACAGAGAAGAAACTCAGTGCAAGCGCGAAGGCGAGCGCTGGCCAGATGGCCACCACCGGCGGAATCCCCGCAGCCTTGAGTGCCGTGATCTCATTCGTCGCGGACATCCGTCCAAAAACACTCGCCACCGCGAAGAGCATCGTGCCTGGTACCGCAAACCGCATCGCTTCAGGGAGCACGTACGGCACCACCATGGCAATCTGCGCCAGCCCCAGGCCTTGCTGCTGGGCTTCTTTGACGACGCCCACGATCAGCATGAACAGCGTGAGCGCCGTCAGTGCGACAAGAAAGACCTGCATCAGTTCTGCAAGCACATACCGTGTGACGATCTTCATCTGAAACACTCGGGCCGTCAGGCGGCGGGGCCATCGGGCAGGTCTGCTGGCGGTGGGATCTGCGGAGGGAGATCGACCATCCGTTCACGGTCCGCATCCCGCCGCGCCTGCTCGAGAGCCGCTCGGTAGTTTGCAAACCCATCGGCGAGAGCACCGATCGCTTCTTTGAATTGCCCATCTGCGGCGTCGCGTCGCCCACAGTCAAGGCTCCTGCGGATGCTCGGCTGCCGTTCAGGCGCCACGCGATCAAGGGCTTCCTCGAGGCTTGCAGCGATGCCTTCGACGAGCGCAGGGCTGGGCGTGCAGTCATAGGTGCGGTAGGGGCCTTTGCCGAGCCTTCCGTCAGGCTTCAAGATCCGAATTGAGCGAGGAGCCTGACCAACCTTGCCAAGCAAGGCCATCAGCAGAGCCACGACGGAAGCGAAGCCACAGGCCGTCCCTGCGATCTGCAGCAACCTTTGGCTGAGCACGAGCTCCTTTGCCCACGGATCTGACAGACCGAACAGGACGAGCGACGCAAAGAAACTGCCCAGCGCAACGGCCAGCAGCTTCCATGGCACTCCCGAACTTGATTGCGGCTCCGCAGGCGTCTCACTCATCTGCCACGGTGGTTCGTTCGGTGCCACCGACGACACTTCCCCTGGTCCCGCCCGAGCTACCACCACTGTGACATTGTCTGGAGCACCGCGGCAGAGCGTGAGGCCAACCAACAGTTCGGCTGCTTCCCGCGGGGAGAGTTGTCCGGCAACGAGGCCGATTTCCTCATCACTCACCTGGCCCGTCAGACCATCGCTGCAGAGAAGAAAGACGTCGTCTTCTTCGATGGGGTGAGGCCCTTCCACATCGACCTTCACGTCGGGGTGCGGGCCCATCGACCGGGTGATGATGTTGCGAGGCGCAGCGGCAGCATTTTCTCGAGAGAGTTGGTGCGCATGCTCCAGTTCCCAGACCAGGGAATGGTCGAAGGTCAGCTGATCGATCGTGTGTTTTCGAATTCGGTAGCACCGGCTGTCACCGATGTGAGCGACGACCGCGCCGCGGGGCAAGATGGCCAGGGCAGTGCAGGTTGTTCCCATCCCGTGATACTCGGGCTCTGCCTCCCCGCGGGAGTAGATCTCCGCATTCACTCGCTTGATGCTCTCACGAAGCGCAACCGGGGGGGAACGGCCTGCCATCCGCTGGTACTGCGTGGGCACTTCACGAACGGCGATGCCGCTGGCCAGTTCGCCCGCCGCATGAGCCCCCATCCCATCGGCGACCATCAGCAGCCAACCACGCTGCCGATACTGCTGGGAACTGACGGGTGGATGCACACACCAGGAGTCCTGGTTGTTCGCGCGGCGACAGCCGACATCACTGAGATCGTGGTGCTGGAGTGTCGTGCCGCTGTTCACGCTGGAGCCCCTGGGGTCCGCGAAATCAGTGCCAAACACTGCGTTTCGCCCCTTGAGTCTAGCGACCCCCCCTACCCCACGCGATACGCGATTCCTTCACAAAAAAGGTTGTTTCAGCGATCTGGCACTCCAGAACATCCCCCGCTACCCTCTCCCGCCCAACGCGATCACCTTCCAACCCACTCCTCGCACGCGGAGCCATTCACCATGCCGCGAGCAGCACGCTCAGCTAGTCGTGGAAAAAGCCTTGCATGGCCTTTTTGCACTTGGATGACAGGTGCAACAGGGGAGCGGGTTCGGTGTCATCGTTCACGACATACAGGAAACGCAGACGTCGCTCGCGGTCTGTTCGCCCCCACGCTCATTGCGAGGCAACTGTCTCCACTGCTGGTGCCGATCCTGGCGTGGACCACGCTTACCCTGACCGCCTCTGGCTGCGTGCAACGGCGGATGACGATTCGCAGCGATCCCCCAGGGGCGCTCGTGTATGTCGATGACTATGAAGTCGGCAACACTCCCGTGTCGACTGACTTCGTCTACTACGGCACTCGCAAGATTCGACTCGTCAAGGACGGGTACGAAACCCTGACGGTCCGCCAGCCCTTCCCGACTCCGTGGTACCAGTACTTTCCGCTCGATTTCGTGACAGAGAACATCTGGCCCTCTGAAATCCGTGATGAGCGGCACGTAAACCTCACGATGGTGCCTGCGTCGTCGACGCCGCCGGAACAGGTGGTGGCTCGTGCAGAGCAGTCACGCGCCCAGGCCCGTATGCTTCCCGGCGGCTCAGCCCCCGTGACGCCTCCCGCCTTGCCTGCCAACACACAGTCGCTCCCGCCGCCGGTACCCGCGCAGCCAATCCCACCCCCCATGGTGCTGCCACCACCGCAACAGCCGCTCCCGCCGCCGATGAACTTCCCGCCCCCGGGGTACGTTCCGCCATCAGGCGGCCCAAATCAACCGGGCGGCTTTTAGCCACACATGGATGGTTTCGCGGAGTCGCTCAGTACCGCAGCGGATCGATCGCTCAGCCGCGCATACGCGCATAATGGGGGCATGATGGAGACACATTGCCTGCCGACCACGCGCACTGGACTCGACCACCTCAAGCTCGAGCGGCTCAACACGCTGCTCGCCGAGATTTTGCCTGCGAATCGCTTCTACGCCGAGAAGTGCCAAGGGCTCTCCTTTCCGCTGACGTCACTCGAAGAGTTGAGCAGTTGGCCACTGACCACCAAGGACGAGCTCGTGACCGCAGCAGACGCCGCTGGTCATCCTGGGAACCTCACCTACCCACTGGCTCGCTACCAGCGGTTTCACCAAACCAGTGGTACGCGTGGCAACCCGATGCCCGTCTTCGACACCGCCGAAGACTGGGCCTGGTGGATGGAGTGCTGGCGGGCGGTGCTCAAGCGAGGCGAGGTGGGCCCAGGCGACAGGGTACTCGTCGCCTCATCCTTTGGCCCCTACGCCGGCTTTTGGAGTGGGTTCGACGGAGTGCTCGCGGCGGGAGCGATGGCGATCCCGTGCGGTGGCATGACATCACGAGGTCGTCTCGATCTCGCGCAACGGACGTCTGCCACCGTGGTGATGGCTACCCCGAGCTACGGCCTGCACCTTGCGGAAACGGCCAGGGAAGCCAGCATCGATCTCGCAGCTTTTCCCATCCGCTGCGTGATTGTCGCAGGTGAACCTGGAGGCTCGGTGCCCTCCGTTCGAGCTCGACTCGCCGAGGCGTTTGGAGCCGAAGTACTTGATCACGCGGGCGCGACGGAGGTTGGGCCATGGGGCGTGGGAGACGTCGACGGCCGCTTTCTTGAGGTGCTCGAGCCTTGGTTTCACGCGGAGTTCCTGCCGCAGGAAGCAACGACTTCCGGCGGTGAGCCACTGTCTGAACTCGTGCTCACCACCCTTGGCCGGAGCGGTGCCCCTGTGCTGCGATACCGCACCGGCGATCTCGTGCAGCCACAGTGGCCGGGAGACACCCCCCAAGCCCCGCCTCGCGTGCGATTGATGGGGGGCGTGTTGGGGCGGCGCGACGACATGCTGGTGATCCGCGGCGTCAACATTTTCCCGCGCGCAATCGATGAGATACTTCGCGGATTTCCTGAAATCGCAGAGTATCGCGTCGGCATTCACCGTCGGGGGGCGCTTGATGACCTGTCAGTTGAAGTTGAAGATGCGAACCAAGCCGCGTCACGTGTGGCCGATGCACTCAAACTTCGACTCGGCCTCCGCATCGAGGTGCGGAGCGTTGCCCCAGGCAGCCTGCCAAGGTTTGAAGGAAAAGGCCGGCGATTTGTCGACCACCGCTCCTCACAACCGGTCTCTTCCCCTTGCCCATCTAGCCACCGAGCCGCCACATGACCACCCACGCAACATCCCCTTCTTCACCGCTGGTCCCAACCTCGCTGCAGCGGGTTGACGATGGCAGCATCGAAATTGGCTGGAGCGATGGTAGCCGCCGCCTGCTCACACCTCGTGAGCTTCGCAACGCCTGCCCCTGTGCCAGTTGCCGAGAAAAACGGGAAGCGACAGCCCCTGTCACGCTACTCCCCGTGCTCAAACCGGAAGAGACCCGCCCCCTGACGGTGACCGGCATGAAACCGGTCGGGCAGTACGCCTATTCAATTGGGTTTTCGGATGGGCACGACACCGGCATCTACCTCTTCGACTACCTCCGCGACCTCGGCCGCGACGCGTAAGGGCGCCGGCACTCAACCGAGCGAGGACCGAGCCCGGTGCTGAACCGCTGGCGTAGAGAAGCGAGCGAAGCCTGGAGGGCGAAAGCGAAGCGGATCTCCGAGTGAGCGAGGGCCTGGAGGGCCCGCAGCGAACGTCCGGCGGGGCAGCACTGA
>JBMTLP010000277.1:0-5008 GCA_049433245.1 Pirellulales bacterium | reverse complement strand
CTTCATGCTCTCACTCGAGCGACGTGTCGATGCGTCTTCGGACCGGCGTCGGCCGGAAGAAGCGAGCGAGATCCCTGGCCAGGAACTCGGCTGGGTTGATTGGGAAGCGGAACGCGTCGACGACGCGGGTGTGCGGTTTAGCCGGGATCTTGGCCGCGGCCTGAGTGTCGTGAAGGAGTATCGGCTGTTGGCCGGGAAGGCCGAGAATGAGACGGGTTACCGCTTGTCGCTGACGGTCACGCTCGAATCTCAGGCCGACGGCACCACCGTCACCTACGCCCTCGACGGCCCCACAGGCCTGCCCACCGAAGGCTGGTGGTATGCCTCGCGGATTTCCCGTTCGTGGGGCTCGCTCGGCGTCCGCGATGTGGCGATCCGCTTTGCAGGCGAGCAGAGCAACGTGATCAGCAGCCTGACGCTCACGGAGAAAGATGCCGAAGTCGTCGGATCTGCGGTGCTCGACGACAAGCCACTCTCGTTTGCTGGTGTGGATGCCCTCTACTTCGCTGCCGCGCTGCTGCCCGATGTCGAAGGGGAGGCGGCTCCGGCACTGGATGAGGTGCGGCCGCTCGTGGTGGGGGAATATGATGATCCAGCCCTACGGAAACTGACCAACGTCACGAGCCGGCTGATCAGCCGCCCGATCGAACTCAAGGCGGGCAGCCCGATCTCCCATCGCTATGAGATCTTTGCTGGCCCCAAGAAGCCTGACCTGCTGGATCAGTTTGGTCTGCAGGGGGCCAGCATGGGCGACCTTGTGTACTACGGATGGTTCGGCTGGGTGGCCCGGCCGCTGATCGCAATCCTGCACGTGCTGCACCTCATCGTGCGGAACTACGGTATCGCCATCATTCTGCTGACGGTGATCGTCCGCGGCGCGATGTTTCCGATCAGCCGCAAGCAGGCGCTCTCTGCTCAAAAGATGCAGGTGTTGCAGCCTGAGATGAAGGCGATCGCCGAGAAGTACAAAGACAGCCCCGAGAAGCGGACTCGGGCCACGCAAGAGCTCTGGAAGAAGCACAACTACAACCCCGCCTCGGGCTGTGTGCTTGTGTTTATCCAGATCCCGATCTTCATGGGGCTCTACCGGTCGCTGGCCACCGACGTGGAACTGCGGCAGGCTCCGCTGTTTAGTTCGGCGATTCGCTGGTGCTCCAACCTCGCCGCCCCCGACATGTTTGTGGACTGGTCGAACGTGATGCCTGCCTTCTTGGTGGCACCGCAAGGCTGGCTGGGGCCGTTCTTAAACCTTCTGCCGCTCCTCACGATTGGGCTCTTTCTGTGGCAGCAAAAGCTTTTCATGCCGCCGGCCGTCGATGAGCAGTCGCGGGTGCAGCAGCAGGTGATGAAGTACATGATGTTTTTCATGGCACTCATGTTCTTCAAGGTGCCGTGTGGCCTTTGCCTGTACTTCATCGCGTCGAGCCTGTGGGGCATCGCTGAGCGGGTCTGGTTGCCTGTCCCCAAACTGGCAATGGCCGGCGGGCAAACGATCGATGTGGCGTTCTCGCCGGTCGGCGGGAAGAAGGGCATCGATCCCGTCGCAGCGATCAAAGACAAGCGGGCTTCTCGCAAGAAGAAGCGATAGGCACGATCCCCGGGTTTTTCCCACGAAGGCGAACCTCAAAAAAGCCAAGGTTTCTCAAGGTTCGCAACCGCCGCATCCAGCGGAGAATAACTTTATCCACGAGCTGCTAAAGGCAGGGCGGCGCATGTTTGGTTCACCCGATGAACTGATCGTTGCGGCTGCCACTGCTTCCGGGGGCGGGCTGCGGGCGATCGTGAGGATCGCAGGCGCAGACACGAAACAGCTGCTCTCCCAGCTGTTTGAACCAGTTTTGGTGGAGTGGCCGCAGGTTGGTGAGCCGGCGACGTGCGTGCCGGTCGTCATCCAAGAACCGCTCCTCGCACGGGACTACGGTCGGTTGCTTTGCGACGTGCTCTTCTGGCCTGGTCCGAGCGGGCCGCTGGGTGGGCCGCTCGCCGAGGTGCAGCTCCCTGGCTCGCCCCCGCTCGTGGCCGACGTGATTGCCGCTACACAGAGGCACGGCTGTCGCTTGGCAAAAGGGGGAGAGTTTTCGCTGCGGAGTTTCCTCGCAGGGCGGATCGACCTCGTGCAGGCCGAGGCCGTGCTCGCTGTGATCGATGCCCGCAGCCCGACCGAACTCACCGCCGCGCTCGATGCGGCAGCGGGTGGGATTGGAAAAAAGCTCGAAATGCTCCGCGATTCCCTGCTCGATCTTCTCGGGGATGTCGAGGCGATGATCGACTTTGGCGATGAGGTCGCGGAGGGCCGGGGCCCCGGCACCGTGGAAGCGGAACTCGCCGGCCGCTTGGCGAGCGTGCTCGATGAGGTCTCAGCCATGGAAATCCAACTCCAGCGGCGGGCGGCCGAGGTGTCTGCCGGGTTGCCAAGAGTGGTGCTCGCGGGGGCCGCCAATGTGGGCAAGAGCAGCCTCTTCAATGCCTTCGTGGGGCAGGCCAAGGCCCTTGTGGCCGATCAGCCTGGCACCACGCGTGACTGGCTCGAAGCGGAAATCGAAGGCCCGCAGCCCTTTGTGCTCGTCGATCTGGCTGGATTTGAAGACACGCTCGATCGCCAGGATGCGGTGGCTGCCGCCGTCCGCGAACTTACCCGAGCCGACCTTGTGATCGACTGCTGTGACGCAGCAAAGGCGGGCGAAGCGGCCTCGGCGATGCCCGCGGTAGGTGCACAGCTGCGGCTGGCGATCTGGACTCGCGGCGATTGCGGCGGCCTCAACGCGGGCTTGGATGGAACGCACGCGGGGCGGCTCGTCACGAGCAGCCAGACGGGGGCAGGGATTGCCCTGTTGCGGTCCCGGGTGGAAGAGCAACTCGCGCGGCTCGAGCGGGAAGGATCGCCCGCCACCCTGCGGATGTCGGCGGCACTCACTGGAGCACGGGTGTCTGGGCAGGCTGGCTTGGAACTGCTAGCCGATCGGAACGTGCTCGACGAGGCTCTGCTGGCGGCTGAACTCGGTCGCATGCTCGCGTCGCTCGATGACGCGATCGGCCGTGACCTGGGCAACGATCTGCTCGACCGTATCTTTTCACGCCACTGCATTGGGAAATGAAGCAGGAAAAGAACCACACGTGCTGACGGGGGCCGCCTAGGCGGTGCATTGCGATGGCCACAGCTACAACCGAACTCTCTCAGGCAGACCGCGTCGCGGTCTTGGCGCGTGGTGCGGTTCGACTGGCTTCCGAGCCGCCCGCACGACGAGCCGATCTTGCTGCTGCCTGTATGGCGACCACGGCTGCTGCGGCGGACCGCTGGGTGCAGCAGGCTGTGTCGATCAAGCGGGCCGAGGACTCGCCTGCCAGAGATGCTGTGATTGCCGAGGAAACCGGCACGGGACCGTTGGTGACGTTGCGGCTGCTGATGATCACCAGAGACATGTGGCGCCGCTTAGCCGCCGAGGGCATGCCCAAACTGCCGGGCGGACCTCGTGTGGCCCATCGACCGCCACCTGGTGTGCAGGGGCTCGAGCACGTGGAGCGGATCGAAGTCGACGTCGTGCCCTGGCCGGGGCTCTGTGATGGGATCGTCTTCGCCGGTACCACCGCCAAGGTGCGGTGCGTGAACACCGGTGGCCCGAGTCATGACGCTGCGGCAGCCTTCCACCGGCTTTGGTGGGAAGAGGCGAGGCGCCAGCCGCAGCAGGGCGGGGTGGCGGTGGTGCTGGGCGCGGGCAACGTGACGGGGCTCGCCGCGGCCGACGCGATTTCACAGATTTTTGATCACGGCCGTGCGGTGCTGCTCAAACTCCACCCGTTGCACGCCCCGCTGGTCGACATCTTTCGCGAGGCGCTGGCGCCCCTCGTGGCCGCGGAACTGCTTGAGGTGGTGGCAGGTGGGCCGGAGGTGGTGTCGGAGGCTGTAGGTTGCTCAGGCGTTACGCAGGTGCACCTGACAGGGGGGAGGGGCACGTACGATCGGCTGCGGAGTGATCTAGAGGCCCGTGGACTGAACGTGCCCATCAGCTGCGAACTGGGAAATGTGACCCCTTGGTTCGTTGTGCCGGGGAACTACTCCGACTTCGAACTTGGTCGTCAGGCCGACGCGATCGCCGGCTCGATGATCAACAACACGTCGTTCAACTGCATCGCCACAAAGGTGCTCGTGACTTGCCGAGGCTGGAGCGGTCGCGACAAACTGCTGGCCGCGATTCGCCGCCGCTTGGAAGAGTCGCCGAGGCGGCCCGCCTGGTTTCCAGGGAGTGCCGCGGGGTTTGAGCAACTCACGGGGGAACAACTGCCGAGCGATGGGTGTCTGCCCTGGACCTTCCGCACCGGTATTGACCCCGTGGGGGAACGGCACTGGCTCGAGCGGGAATGGTTTTTCCCTGCCGTCGCGGAGGTGTCGCTGGAAGCCGACTCGCTGGAACGCTTTTGCGGGAAAGCCCTGGAACTCGCCCGTTCGCTGCCAGGGACCCTTGCGGCCAATGTGACGCTGCCAGCCTTTCGGGACTCTCGCGATCGGCAGCGTGCAGAGTTGCTCGTGGAGCACCTTGGCTTCGGTGTGGTGTCGGTGAATGTGTGGGCGGCGCTCGGTTACGCGCTGGCGGGCGTGCCTTGGGGAGGACTGCCTGGCGGCACGGCGGCGGAGCCAGGAAGCGGCCTTGGCTATGTCCACAACCCACTGCTGCTCCCGCTGGTTCACAACACCATCGTGCGGGGCCCCCTGGCTCCCACGCTCAAACCCGCGTGGCTGCCGTGGCATCGGGCTGGCCGCTCGCTCACGCGAGGCCTGATCGACGTCTACACCGCTAAGAAGCGGATCGAAGCAGGCTGGGGGCTGATAAAGATGCTGCCGGGGGTTGTGTTTGGGTAAGCCGGGGAAGGCCCGTCGAAGCCCGGTTTTGCGGGTTATTCAGGTTTTTCAAAAATTTTTTTGGCAGACTGTTGACGGCCCCCCCAATGGCCGATACATTTTCTTGAAGTGATGGCAGCCGGAGCAGTTTCGGCAGCCGATTTAAGAAGGAGT
>JBMTLP010000276.1:0-5010 GCA_049433245.1 Pirellulales bacterium | reverse complement strand
TGCAGGTACGCCTCTGGTGGTTCGTCGAGAGCCACCGTCGAGAGTTCTGCCTTCATCGCGTCGAGGCGATCCATCTGCAGTTCAAGGGCGCGAATGGCGTCAAAGTATTCAGAGAGTTTGTGTCGGTCGGCCACGGCCAACTGTTTCTGGAAACTCCGTGCGTCTTCCAACACCAGGCTGGTGATGTCGCGAAAGCGGTCAGACTCCGTGGTGGAGAACAGCCGACGGTACATCACGTGGGGATCGCGAACGGACGGCGCGAGGTGGCTGGTGCCGTACCACGAGATGTTGTCGAAGTAGATCGACTCCTTGTTGTCTTTATGGCTGTTGCAGCTGAACTCGAGGGTTGGATACGGCGTGGTCGCGCCGAGTTCGTCTGCCACGAGGTGGTCGAGTGTGCGGTCAAGCGGCCAGGCTGAGCCTTGGATCGTGTAGGGCTTCGCGCTGCTGAGGTAACACGATGCGCACTGGGCATGGACATCGGTGCCCTGCTGGAAGGTGCGATCCATACCAGTGATCAGCGTGATCTTCGCCGTATGTGGGCGGAGCGGCTCCATCGTCGGAGTGAGCGTCTCGAGCGGACGCGAACTAAAATGAGTATCTTGCTTCCCGAGCGAGGCCATCACATTGCCGAGGTTCCCTTCGGGGATCACGTGGTTGGCTTCACCCGGGAAAAAACCGCGGCGAACTACCCCAATCGGCACGTAGAAGTGAGCCATTCGATGCAGCGTGGCTGCCGCGGAGGCGACAGCCGTCGTCTCCAGCCATGGGAGAGCAAGCACCGCTCCGCCGAGTCCACGAAGAAAGCGGCGTCGAGGCAGCGCGGTCATGGCTGGTCTCCTGTGTGCTTGGCAACCTGGGCGCGGGGTGGATATGGCCCAACCCTAAAAGGCTCGCTCAAGATGACTTCCCGTAGCAGAGTCTGGAGGCGATCACCGTCGGCTTTCGTCCGTCGGGCGATTCGTCGCACAGCCGGCTGATCGGTTGGGGTGAGCTCACGCGCGAGCGCGAAGGCGAGCAGGTGGCCAGCCAGTGCCTCCGTGAAGCGATCCTTCTCCAGCAGGATCGCCTGCTTGAACTCCACAGGATTGCGAAAGGTGGAAACGTGAAAGAGCTCGCCTGCGGCATCGATTTCGCGGCCATGCTCGTCTTGCTCTCGCCAAGCTCCTACGGGGTCGTAGTTTTCCAACGCAAAACCAAAGGGGTCGATCCGCTCGTGGCACCCGCGGCAGTCGGATCGCTCACGGTGGGCGGCGAGCCGTTCCCGCACCGTCAACGGGCTAGCCTGTTCTGCAGCCGGCTCTGGCAGAGCAGGAACGTCGGCTGGTGGGGGAGGCGGCGGGGTGTTGAAAATCACTCCGGCCACCCACGCCCCTCGCGTGATAGGCTTGGTACGGTCTGGTCCGGAGGTCATCGTCATCACTGCTGCGTTGGTGATCACGCCCCCACTCCGCTGATCGACGATGGGTACGCGGTGGAACGTGAGCTCCGTCACTTCGCCCTGACGAGCCTCAGGTCGTTGGTCCTTGGGGGTGGCGAGTTCACCGTAGGCCTCTTCGAGGTGCCCTGATCGGTAGCTGAAGTCAGGGGCGATCAACTGCGTGATTGGAAGGTTTTCCACGAGCGCGGTCTCAAACAGCAGCAGCGGCTCGAGCATCATGTGCATGCTGTCGCGATACTTGGAGAAGTAGAACTGGGGGAAGTGCTCTGGGTTGGGCGCCGAGGAGATCAGTCGGTCGAGTTGCAACCACTGCGAAGGGAAGCTATCGCAGAAACGCTTGAGCTTGCGGTCGGCGAGCATCCGCGTGACTTGGGCCCGCAAGACGTCCGGCTCTTCCAGGTCGCCAGCTGTTGCGTGAGTGAGCAGTTCTTCGTCGGGAAGGCTACCCCACAGAAAGAATGACAGCCGGGAGGCGAGGGCGAGGTTGCGGTGAATCGCGTGATCGGCCTGGGGTACATCGGTGCTAACGCGATCGTGGAGATACAGGAAGCGGGGAGAGGCCAGCACGGCAGCCGTGACTGCCTGCATGGCCGTCGTGAAGTCGTCTCCCCGTTCCAGGCGGTTCAGCGTGAAGTCGGTGTAGCGACCGAGCGTGGTGGCATCGACCGGAGCGCGAAAAGCCTTCGTGAGAAATGGCGTTAAGCGAGCGCGGATCGCCGCGTCGAGATCGGTCGGCTCCGTCGGGGGAGCAAAGAGCTCATGCCAGACGCCCACCGTTTTGGGCGTGAAGTCCGGGCTGTGGGTGATCGATTCGCCAAGCATCACAAACGCTTCCATCAGCAGGGGCGAGAGCGACAGGTGGTCGGCTTGGTTGTCGAAGCCATGCTCAGCGCGGAGGTCTTGAGGAAACGTAGCCACGCCCCCCAGCCTTGGCTCGATCAACTGCGACTTGCCGAGCGGGCGGTTACCGACACGAACCACCTCGGCCATCTTGCCGGTCTCAGGACGGAAGTAGCCCCCGTGATCCCGCATCATCCGTTCGGGAAGCGTGAACACCGCGATGGAGAGCCCGAACAGGTCGATGACAGCATTGTGGTACTGGAAGCGAGTCATGCGGCGGAGCGGTGGGGCGTCGCTGGGAGGCGCTGCAGCGATCGCGTCTCGCTCGACTCGCCGCAGCATTTTCAGCAACTGCGATCGGTCGGCCGGGGCGAGTGGGGGCGCATCCTCCGGCGGCATCTCCCTGCGATCGATGACCCCCATCAGCCGCTGGAGCAGTTCGGGATGCGCAGAGAGCGGGTGCATCGCGGTGGCGGAGAGATCGATCTCCGCAGCGGTGTCGTCGTTGCCGTGGTGGCATGTGCTGCAGTGCGAGACGAGCAGTTCGTGCAGCGACGCCTCGTCCTGAGCCCAAGTCGGTACCGCCGCGATGGCGATCACCGCGATCGCAGTCGCATGCAGCCATGGGATGCGTGTGGCCATGGGCTCCTCACTCGGTTCCGCGACTCTCCCCTGCACCATCATAATAAGGTCTGCGTCGGAGCATGGCGTCGATTTCCGACCGCGTGGGGGCCGAAGTTTGGGCACCGCAGCGGGTGACGGCAATCGCGGCGGCAGCGTTGGCGAAGGTGGCTGCGTCGCTGAGCGAACGGCCTTCCGCGAGCGCGACAGCCAAGCTGCCGTTGAAAACGTCACCAGCCGCCACGGTATCAACCGCGGTGACGGGATGGCCTGCGAGATGCTGCGGACCAGCGGCATCACGCGGATCGAGCACCACGCACCCTTCGCGGCCGAGGGTCACGATCGCTTGAGCGACACCGCGGCTGGCAAGCATCGCCGCGGCTGCGGCCGCGCTGCCGCGATTGGTGACGGTCAGGCCTGTCAGCAGGGCCGCCTCGGTTTCGTTTGGTGTGATCACCCGAACTCCGGCGAGGAGTTCGGCGTCGAGTGGCCGTGCGGGAGCCGGGTTGAGCACAACCGTGCGGCCTGCTGCGGTCGCCAAGGCCACAGTGCGACGGACGGTGTCCAGCGGGATCTCCAACTGCACGAGCACCAGATCGGCCGCCGCAATGGCGTCGGTGGCAGCGTCGATGTCAGCTGGTGCGAGTTGGCTGTTGGCTCCGGACGCCACCGCGATCGCGTTCTCTCCCGCGGCATCGATCAGGATCAGGGCGACTCCCGACGCGACCGCTTGGGTTCGCGTGACGTATCGCGTGTCGATACCCTCCGCTTCGTAGCTGCGGATCGCTGCGTCCGCGAGATCGTCATCACCGAGTTTGGCGACAAAGGTGACCTGCCCGCCGGCGCGTGCGGCGGCAACGGCCTGATTGGCACCCTTCCCTCCGCCAACCTGGGAAAACTCTCCCCCCAGCACGGTTTCGCCGGGTTGTGGGAGCTTGGCCACCCGCACCACGAGGTCGGTGTTGGCGCTGCCGACGACGACAATCCGCGGGCGTGGATGCATGTCGCTCTGAACCATGCTGGGTCTTCGTGTGAGTGTAAAAGAACGTGGCCGCGGCGGGCCGACGCTGGCCCCACGCTACCATCTCGCGCGGTGAGCGGGTTCGTGGGTTTTGAAACGGCCCGGGCCGACCGGGAGGGCCGGCAGTTGTCGCCGGGCGCCGGGAAGGTAGGTTGATCGCTCCTGGCCTCGATCCCTTTGGAGCCCTTCCGATGACTCTCCCCTCATCGCTACGCCTTGTCGTTCACGGAGCCGCTGGTCGCATGGGACGTCGCGTGGTGGCTGCTGCCGCCGCAGATAGCCGGATCACGGTCGTCGCCGCGATCGATGCCGACGGCAGCCCGTACCTTGGGCAGGATGCGGGGGTGTTGGCTGGTCTCAGCCCGCTTGGCGTGCCGGTTTCGACTGACTGGGATGGCGAGGCCGATGTGATCATCGACTTCTCGCTCCCTGGTGCCGTGAGTGGGATTTCCCGTCGCGCGGTGGAGCGGAAGATTCCTCTCGTCGTGGCGACCACTGGCATGGACGCGGACGATCTTGCTGCCGTGGAGGCTGCTCGGCAGGTGATCCCGGTGCTGGTTTCCCCGAGCATGTCGCTGGCGGTGAACGTGGCGATGGACTTGGTTGGTCGCGCGGGGCGGTTGCTGGGCCGCGTGGGTGGACGGACCGATGTTGAAATCATCGAGTGTCATCACCATCACAAAGAAGATGCACCCAGTGGCACGGCGCTCAAGTTCGGGCAGATCGTCGGCGAAGCGATGCTCCATCATCACCCGGCCGGGGCCCCTCAGGTCACGCATGGTCGTGAAGGGCGGGTGGGGGCGAGGCCGGCGGGTGAGATTGGGTACCACGCCGTCCGCGCGGGAGATAATCCCGGCGAGCACACGATCCTGTTTGGGATGGATGGCGAGAGCCTCTCGGTCAACGTGCGAGCGTCGAGCCGTGATTGCTACGCGCACGGCGCGGTGGCTGCAGCGATCTATCTCGTTGGCCAGAAGCCCGGGAGCTATTCGATGCGGGACGTGCTCGGAATCGAAGACTGAGTGGATCCGCCGAACCGTAACGCATCCGGGATTCTTGTGGGTTGCTCTGAAGTTGCCGAGGCCGT
>JBMTLP010000275.1:0-5022 GCA_049433245.1 Pirellulales bacterium | reverse complement strand
GGTGGTGTGCGGGGCGTTGTGAGAAGTGCCCATGTTGATGGAGTAGGTGTGATTCGCGCTGCCATCGCCAATCCGATTGGGGCTCGATGGACAGACGAACGTCGCAACTTTGTTGCTGAGGGCCGCGTTGTTGGCCGCTGGCGTGGCACCGCTTCCCCAGCCCGGATGATACGCACCGCCGTTCTTATCCCCGAGCGCGTCGAAGATGGTTTGTTCTTCGATAAACGACAGCAGTTGCACCTTGTCTGAGAAGTAGTATGGCTCGTACGTCGTACCCCATCCCACACTCTGAGGAAACTCCCCATTCGTGTCGTGATGGTTGTGCATCGCGAGCATGATCTGCTTGAAGTTGTTTTGGCACTGGCTGCGACGAGCTGCCTCACGAGCCGACTGAACGGCTGGCAGGAGCAATCCCACCAACACACCGATGATCGCAATCACAACGAGCAGTTCGACGAGCGTGAAACCTCGTCGACCGCGCGTCACTGCGGAAAACGCAACGTGTCTCATAGAAAACTCACTCCAGATCAGGAAAAAAATCAAAAAGTGAAAACCACCTGACGGGACGACGGAAGCCTCAGTGAAGCTGTGCCACTACCGCGATGCGAACCATGCGAAAATCGTTACCCGCCCCCGGACTACCCTAACTCATGTTAGCCGTTGACCTCGGGTTTGTCCAAGGCCCTTTACGAACAAAGCCCGCCCAATCGCCTGCGAGCCGCCGCCCTAAAAAAAGGCAGCAGATGGGGTGCCCCACCTGCTGCCCCTCGGAGTGCGAGCCTTCCCAGACACCCTACTTTGTCGACAGATCGATCGCTGGAATCTCGGTCGTGCCGTCTGAGACCTCCACCGATATCTGCGACTGACCTGGGATCAGGAACTTGTTCTTGAGCCGATCGGGAGTGTCGGGCGTGGCCCCCATTCCGCCCCCTGTCGACTCAACCGGCTCCGGCCAACTCGCCGTCACCTTGTAGGTGCCAGCCGCGATCCCAGGCTCCCCGTTCGTCACGATGGAAAAACCGCCCGAAGCATCGCTGGAAGCGCTGCTCACCGCGTTGGCTCCATGAAACAGGAGCACCACGCCACCTTGCGGCTGACCATCAATCGTGACTGTCCCTTTCACTGGCAGGAGTGTCGGACCACTCTCACCACACCCGAGGGCAGTCATGAGCACCGCAGCACACAGCCAGAGCCTCGCGCCCCGCCGAAAAACCGACATAAACATGTCCTCCATAGACTAATCGAGGCTAAATGCCTCGCCACCATTGCGGCTGACAAAGGCATTGAACACCTGAGGCGAGACTTGCTCCTGCAGGAACATCACTGAACCGTCTCCCCGCAATGCCACCACACCGCTTGGATGGAATCCGTACGGGTTGTCCGTATTGAGGACGTTGATGTTAGAGCACCCTGCTTGCTGTGGGTTAGCGGGATCGGCACCCGACAGCCCACGAGGATGACGGGCCGTATTCCAGTCACCATAGAAGCTGTTGAGGTTGATGAAGTTTGGTGGCTGGGCGATGTTCTTGCCCTTAAACCAAATCCCTTGCTTGCCAGCGATCTCAACGAAGCAAAGCGTCTTCGAGAGACCATCCTTGACCTCACCGAACTTTACGGTGTTCTTCGTTTTGGTGTCGCTGCTGCCCAGCATCGCGGTCTCGGTCGTCTGCGGATTGGTGTTCGTAGGATCACACGCCGCAAGCGATTGGTGCACACCGCGCAAGGGGGCATAGTCCGTGCGTGGCAGGATGAACGAACCGTTCATCAGACCAGCTGCCGAGAAATACGGACCGTAGTCACCCTCCGCCCGCGTCGCCGGAGACGATGGACAGAGAAACGCCTTCACGTCAGCCATGACGCTCGGGTCGTTCTGACCACCCGGCCACGGCGGCGGCAGGTTGAGTGGGTCGAGCAGCGGCCGCTTCACATCGAACTTGTCGGCTACGTTGCCCTCTTCGAGAAACGACAGCAGTTGGCCAAGCGCGCTGAACGTGTACTGAGCATCCTCTGTCAGGTTATAGAACGGACTCGCCGGAGTTGGGTCAGGCACCCATTTTTGCCACGCCGGCACGTACTGAAACGTGCTTTCATGGTTGTGCAGCGCCAGACCAATCTGCTTGAGATTGTTGAAGCACTGCGAACGGCGGGCTGCCTCGCGAGCCGACTGCACTGCCGGCAGAAGCAACCCTACCAAGACACCGATAATGGCAATCACCACCAGCAGTTCCACAAGCGTGAAACCGCGACGGTGACCGAGTCGCCCGCCATCAACTGGGCCAGAGAAACCATGACTGCGCATCGGAACCTCCGTGAGCGCCATGAATGCTACGTATGGCTCACGACGAGCCGCGCGTATCACTCGGATAAATGAAGAAAAGAACGATTCGCCGAAAGTCAAACCAAGGGACCGCAAGGCTCAACACCATCACGAGCAATGGCTGAAGGTGGAACGTTCAGTGCTGCAAAATCTGCGTCACGCCCGATAGCCAAAGCGTGCCGATGTACTCCCCCAACCCCATCTTCAGATTACCGCTGCAAAGCGTGCTGCTGCAAGCCTCTGGCACCAATTTCTTAACGGCCACCAACGCCCGCCGTTTTCTTTGCTTCCCCAGCTTGAACAGACTGAAGGAGCCCTTCGTACGGCAAGGTCGTGGGGTCGACGTCTTTATACGGCAGCACATCGGGCGCGATCCGCACCGCCGTAGAAACCTTGAAGGGGAAACCCCCTCCTGAGTCGTAGGCGAGCTCCACGAGGGACGCATTCCAGCCTTTTTCTGGTTGGTTTGGCGTGCCTCTCCAAGACCCATCCCGCTGCCGCTCAAGCTTGGTCGGCTGCCACCCGGCCCCGATGGTGACGAGCCTGAAATCGCGTGCCTCTGCATTCGCCGCTTGCCACATGACCACTTCCAGGGGGGCCACATCGCTCATCACCCGAATGGAGCCGTCAGGCTCAAAGGTCCAAGTTGCTGTCGGACGAGGCCTGCCTGCCGCCACCATCTGAAAGAAGGCGATGATGCTCGGCAACGCATCGGGATTCTTGTCAACGCCATGGTCGGCATTAGGCACATAGCGAAGGTGCTTTTCGCCTACCAGTTCATCGAAATAGAACTGCGATGAATCCGGGCAGAAAAACTGATCGCCACTCCCGTTGACCACGTACTTGGGCAGCGTCAGCCGGTCGCGATACGCAAACGGATCTGCGACTGCGTAAAGCTCGTTCATCCGCGGGTGGTCAAACCGCTCCAAGATGTGGTGCTGGACATAGTTGCCAAGAGCGTTGGCCCAGAACCCGTAGACCGCGCCATGATGGCGAATCGAAGCGTCGACATTAAGCACATCAATCACGATCGGCACGATGGCGGCACAACGAGGGTCCACGATGCCAGTCATCCACGTGGTCCAGCCGCGTTTGGATCCCCCCGCCACCACAAACTTTTCAACAGGCGTGCCCTGCTCCCGCGACCACTCCTGAAGGCAGTCCATGGCCTTGACCACACTCTTCACCATCGGGAGCCGGGGGAGCCACTGGGGATCACCTGTTTCCAGAAACTGCGCCCAGCAATAACCAATCAGGTCATCCTCAACGCGTTTCTCCCCGTCTCCATGAAACTCGAGCGGCTGGTTGGGCACCATCTTCAGTTCAGCGACGATGCTGCCGGTGGCTTCAGCGATCATGTGCACCATCGGGCTCGCACCCTCTGGCATGGGCCGGTCATTGCCCCCTCCACCAACCATCAGGAACACGTGATCTGTTTTCAGGTGCTCGGGCTTGACGACCACCAACCAGTGTTCCCACGCGGTGCGATCAACCTCCCCTGGGGCTCGCCATGACTGTGACGTGAGTTTGATGATCGAGGTCTCTGATGGATTGCCTTCGACGGTCTTCGTCACCTTCCACGCGTAGTGTGGGTCTTCGGCAGCGATGTAGTGATCGAGGGCTGTCTTGACGACCACCTTCGGCTCATCTCCGAAAGCGGCCGTTGCGGCAAGGCCGAGCACCACAGCCATGATCCACGAGCGAGTGATGTTCATGACGATCTTTCTACTCCCATGCATAAAGAAAACGTAATGAGTTCTTCGTGAGGTTTTCCTCAAACGCAGCCCCCGCGTCTGCTGGGGAGCACGGGCATGGCATCACACACCGACCCCACCCAAACACACCGACGCGGTTTGCCCCCAATCACGGCCCCACGGCCGCGATTGCCTTCCCTGACCCACGCGGCAGAATATCAGTTCTGCAAGCCGCCTGATAACCGGCCGCGGCAACCCTCAAAACCAACGTTTTTCCGGAGTACCTCCGCGTGCCGCTCAACCTGCTCTCGCCAGAAAGGCTTTCGGCATGCGAACGATATTCCTGACGGCGACGCTGTTTGTCCACCTGCTGTTCGGTCGTGCCGCGACAGCCCAACCAGCGCGGCCAGTGCTTCAGGTTCTCAATGGCAGCCATCAGCCGGTCGACGTGTGGTGGCTCAAGACGCCTGACGAACGCATCTTCAACGGTGAACTCCAGCCAGGGGAGCAGACCTTCATTCAGACCACCCTCGGGCACCAGTTCCTCCTCGTTGGCAAGGAGGAGCAGGTTGAACACGAGGTGATCTGCCGTGTGCCGGTTCAGGCTATCCGCTTCGCTCCTCCCGACCCGCATGGGATTCCACCTTTCTACACCCAGCGGCGAGACGTCAACGGTTTTCCGATCGTCGCCTCTGCAGAAGTCAGCCCCTATGCCGTGGAGGAAGCTGCGTTTCTCATCGACCAGATGCTTGCAGAGCGGCCAGACGTTCGCACCGCGATGATCGCCAGTGGGTCTCGGTTGTGCATCCTCGCCCACAACGAGTTCACCACCGACCAGCCCGAGTTTGCTCGACTGGCAAGCCACGCCCCCCCCGGCTTCTCCACGCTCCCCGCGGCTGACTTTTGGGACGCGAGGGCACGGGGCATGGGGGGCAGCGAGCGCGACCCATTCTGCTCGTGTGGTGAAGAAAACCTGCTCGGCTATGCGGGCGATCCCTACGCTGCAGAGTG
>JBMTLP010000274.1:0-5024 GCA_049433245.1 Pirellulales bacterium | reverse complement strand
GCCGCTATCAGCGAGACACGTGCCGCTCACGAGCCCAACATACCCCGTCCCCACTACTGCAATCTGCATCCCCCCCCCCTTCGCCTCACACTGCCCAACCGCAGATCACCGCCCAGCAGAATCACCAACTCACACCGCCGCCGCGAACAGAAATCCCATGGCCGCGGAGGTTGTCAGCTTGCTGCGGGTTCCTTGCCGTCGTCGTCGTCGCCCGGCGGCACGTGCACGGCTGCCGCGATCGTGTCGCCATCGTCGAGCCGCATGATCCGCACCCCCTGGGTGTTGCGACCGATCGAGTTGATCTCCTGCACGTTGACCCGCTGAATCTTGCCCAGGCCGGTCATCAGCAAGACCTGATCGTCGTCGCGGACCGTCACGATCGACACCACGCTGCCATTTCGCTTGGTGGTCTTGATGTCACGAACACCCTTGCCACCGCGGTGCTGCGTGCGGTACCGCATACCGCTCGATCCGCTCTCCGTTTCGACCTCAGAATCAGGGCTGTTGTCGTCACTGCTGTCGACATCAGCAGTTTGGTCAGTATCGAGCACGTCACCAGCATCAGCCAGATCGTCACCGGGACCAAACGGCCTCCGCTTACCGTAGCCATGCTCACAGACGGTCAGCAGGGTGGCGTCGGGCTCTGCGATCACCATCCCAACAAGGTGGTCGCCACTTCCAAGCTTGATGCCCCTGACGCCACTGGTGTCACGCCCCGTAGGCCGCACATCCGCTTCCGGGAAGCGGATGGCCATCCCCTTGGCGGTCGCGAGCACCAACTGATCCCCCGGACGCGTCACGACGGCATCGACAAGTTCATCTCCTTCGCGAAGCTTGACCGCTATCAGCCCCTTGGTGCGGCGACGGCGGTACTGCTCAAGAGCGGTCTTCTTCACCATGCCGCTGCGAGTGGCGAGCAGCAGGCACTGATCCTTTTCTTCAAAACCGGAAACCGCACGACACTCGGCAACTCGCTCTCCTTGCTCAAACTCGAGCAAGTTCACGAGGGCCCTGCCCTTCGCGTCCCGGGCAAGCTCTGGCAACTCGAAGACACGCATCGAGAACACCTTGCCGAGCGTGGTAAAGACCAGCAGCCAATCGTGCGTGCTTGCCACGAAGAGGTGTTCGACCGGATCGTCTTCGTCGCTCTTGGCACCCTTGAGCCCCTTCCCGCCCCGCTTCTGCGCGCGATAGGTATCGGCCGCGGTCCGCTTCACATAGCCGTCCTTGGTGATCGTGACCACCATGGTCGCTTCCGTGATCAACTCGGCCATGTCGCGGATGTCGGCAACTTCGCCACTGATCTCGGTTCGCCGAGCGTCCGCGTGCTTCGCCTCCAGCGCCACGAGCTCTTCTCGGATCAAAGCACGAATATTGGCTTCACTGGAGAGAATCCGGCGGAATTCGCCGATCTTCTCCAGCAACTCCCGGTGCTCGCCCGAGAGCCGCTCCTGCTCAAGGTTCACGAGCTGCCCGAGCGTCAGCCGCAACACGGCATCAGCCTGCACCGGCGACAGCCCATACTCCTCTTCGACCCCACGCTCCTCTTGGAGAACCGCAAACCCTTCGCTCCCGAGCGCTCGCTCGAGCAGCGCTGCAGGGGCCTTGATGCCCATCAGCCGCTCTTTCGCCTCAGCCTGCGACGAGGAGGAGCGGATGATGCGAATCACTTCGTCGATGTTGGCCAGCGCCACGAGCAACCCTTCGAGGGTGTGCTTGCGGCTGCGGGCCTTGGCGAGCAGGTGCTGCGTACGGCGGCGAATCACCGTCGTGCGGTGCCGCAGGAACTCCTCCAGCAGCTGTTTCAACGACAGCACACGGGGCTTTCCATCGACCAGCGCCAGGAAGATCAGGGAAAACGACGTTTGCAGCGATGAGTACTGATAGAGCTGATTGAGCACGACGTCGGGATCGGCATCTCGCTTCAACTCGAGCACCAACCGCACCGGCTCCTTCAGATCGCTCTCGTTGCGGATCGCCGAGATGCCCTTAATCCGATCGTCGTTGACGAGTTCAGCGATCTTCTCTTCGATCGCGTCGCGGGTCTGCTGGTAGGGGATCTCGGTGACGACGATGCGGTTGCGGTTTTTCCCGAACTCTTCCACGTGGGCCCGAGCGCGGAGCGTGATCGTGCTCCGGCCCGTCAGATAGCCCCGCAGCAGCCCCTCGCGGCCCATCACGATGCCACCGGTGGGGAAGTCTGGTCCCGGAATGATCTCCACCAGTTCGGCCATCGAAACAGCCGGTTCATCGATCAATCGCACGAGCGCCCGACAGACCTCACCGAGGTTGTGTGGCGGAATACTGGTCGCCATGCCGACCGCGATACCACCGGCGCCGTTGACGAGCAGATTCGGGAAGCGACTCGGCAGCACAACCGGCTCGGTATTCCGTTCGTCGTAAGTCGGCACGTAGTCGACCGTATCGAGCTGCAGGTCGTCGAGCATCAACGAGGCGATCGGCGAGAGTCGCGCCTCGGTGTATCGCATCGCAGCAGCGGGGAGACCGGCGATCGAGCCGAAGTTGCCCTGCTTGTCGACGAGCACGTGCCGCATGTTCCATTCCTGGGCCATGCGGACGAGTGTGGGGTAAATCACACTTTCGCCGTGCGGATGGTAGTTGCCGCTCGTGTCGCCAGAGATTTTGGCGCACTTCACCCGCCCAGCACCGGGCGACAGATTGAGGTCGTTCATGGCGACGAGGATTCGCCGCTGCGAGGGCTTCAAGCCATCCCGCACATCGGGCAGGGCACGACTGACGATCACGCTCATCGCGTACGTCAGGTAACTGTCCTTGAGCTCCTGCTCGATGGGCAGTTCGACCAGCCGACCACCTGCGGAATCGGTTCCACTCGGCTCGTCCGTTCCACCAGACTGCTGCTCTTCCGGCGGATCGATGTCGTCGGCCAAGGCGGGCTCCTCGCTGGGGGCTTTCCCCCGGGAAATTCCCATACCCCGGAGAAAACTGAAAGATACCCGGCCTCAACTCAGGGTCAACCGTGGCCGCCCCTCGCCGGGGAGCAGGCGCTGAAATGGTCCATGCCGCCCCCCATCGGGCCAAACGAGGGCTTTTCCAGATGTGCTGGCAACCTGCGGTGACTGGGCGAAACCCCGCGAACCGCGGGTCCCACACGGGTTGACCCGACCGCTGGGCCGACCTACTCTCCCCGCCCATTTTGCACACATGCACTCTTTTTCCGCTGTCCTCGAGGGTTTTGCCCCTTGTTCCTTGCCGGCTCTCTCTCATCCAGTGGCTCAAAGCCCGCCAGTTTGCTCCGCGATGCAGGCCTCGTGGTCGCCGCTGCGCTGACGGTGCTCCTCGTGAACCTGGGGGGCCCGCCGCGGTTCGACGACGATGAGCCACGCAACGCTGGCTGCTCCCTAGCGATGCTCGACAGCGGCGACTGGGTGGTGCCGACGTTCAACGGCGAGCTCAGGGTTCACAAGCCCCCGCTTGTCAACTGGGTGCAGATGGCTGGCATCACAGTCGCGGGCCGCAACGAACTGGGAGTCAGGATCGGCTCGGTGGTCCTCACCACCGCCAGTTGCCTGCTCACTTGGCGGGTCGGCTACCTCCTCTTCTCGCCAGCGATTGGGCTGACCACAGGACTGGTCATGGCGGGCTGCGTCTGGACCGCGATTGGCGGCAGAGCTGCCACCCCCGATGCCCCGCTGGTGTTCGCCACCACCTGCATGCTCTGGCTGCTGGCGGGTGGACTAGATGCCAGGGGCCAGCTCCGCCTCAGTCCCACCCGCGCCGCGATGCTCGGCATCTGCACAGGTTTGGCGATCCTGGCTAAGGGCCCCGTGGGGCTCATCGTGCCCGCTGTTGCCGCCTTGCTTTTCGCCATCTGGCAGTCTCGAGAGTCGCGTGCGGCTGGCGTCACTCCCTGGCTCGCAGCGATGCGTGCCATCCTGGACCTCCGCCCGGTGCTCGTGACAAGCCTGACAGCCGTCACCTGCCTGCCCTGGTACCTGTGGGTCGGTGTACGCACCGACTGGGAATGGCCTCGCCGCTTTTTCCTCGAACACAACCTCGATCGTTTCACCGCACCGCTCGAGGGGCACTCCGGGTCGTTCGCCTACTATCCCCTCGTGCTCCTCGTCGGGCTCTTCCCTTGGTCGGTCGCCTCGCTGATCGCCGCGAGCCACACGGTTCGGCAGTTTTGGGTGGAGCAAACCCCCGCTCAACTCGCCGGGCGCCGACTCCTCGTCGCCTGGGTCGTGGCGTGGATCGGTTTCTTCACTATCGCTGGCACGAAGCTCCCGGGCTACATCTGGCCGGCCTACCCGGCCCTCGCCGTGTTGGTGGCGGCATTCTGGCAAACCTGGAGCCAGGAACCGAGCCGCTCCGACCGCTGGATGCCGATCGCCTGGTGCAGCCTGATCGTCGCCGGATTGGCATTTGCCTGCATCGAGCCGCTGGCGGCTAGCCGCGGATTGCCGGCCTCACTTGGCTCCGCTGGCGGTTGGTTTATCGCCGCAGGGTTGGTCACGTCACTGGGAGGGGTGGCCGCTTGGATGCTGCAGGGGGACCTTTTTGCAGGCAGTCGTCAACTGATCCCCACCGCGCTCGCGATGGTCGGTGTCGGCACCACTGCCCTGCTCTCGACTGCTGCCGCGGAAGCCTTCGCACCACTCGGACCTCGAGCCCTCGTGGCCGGGATCCCCCTCGATGCTGATGTCGGCGTGAACGCATGGGGCTCACCGAGCGGCGTCTTCTACGCCATCGCGCGACACGGTGCACGCCGCGTGGCGCGACTCGACGAACCTGAGGACATCCTCACCCATCTCGAAGCCAAGCCACAGGCCTTCCTGCTGGTCGACCCACGCTTTGCCGCTCGAGTGCTGGATCAGTTGCCCCCATCGCACAGCGTCTTGGGCACCACCGCGAGCATGCCCGGCAGCAAGCACCTGATGCTTATCGGCCCCGATCCCGCCTCGGCCACCTCGCCCGCGGTGGATCGACTGACCACCACCAACCATGTCCCGCCTGCCCGCCCCCTTTGCCCATGACTGCTGTCG
>JBMTLP010000273.1:0-5034 GCA_049433245.1 Pirellulales bacterium | reverse complement strand
TCTCCCCCATGTCGAAGGTATCGGCATAGATGTTGTCGCCGAGGAAAAGGAGCAGTTCGGGGCGATGTTCGAGCATCGTTTCGAAGATGGGCGAAGGATCGTTTTGCTTGAGGCAGGACCCGAAGAGGATGCGCGAGACCGGGCGGGGGGCATCCGCGGCGGCGAGCGGCGCGGCCATCGCCATCATAACTGGGAGTAATTCTCGAAGGTCCATGAACTCGACGGGAAGGGGCAAGACGAGTCTATCCTACCTCCCGGAGCGAAGCGCCGCAATCGCCTCGTCGATCACCGCCGCCACCGTGAGTTGCTGGGCTTCTTGTTCCGGGTTGGCTCGTTCAAATCGAACACCGAGTTGAGGCTGCGGCAGGCCCGTCTCTGTAAAAGTGCGTTCTCGGTTGAGTTCGTTCCAACACGCGCGAAACACATCGATGGGCACTTCGTAGTTGCGGTCCATCGAGCGGCCAATGCGGGAGTGAATGCCGATCACACAGCCGTTGAGATCAAACAGTGGCCCACCCGAATCACCAGGCTCCATGAGCACCGACGACTGCAGCATCCCGCGTGAAGATCGGCTCCGCACCACTCTCCCGAAACGGGCGACAGGTTCGTTGCTCGCCTTCGGGCCGCCGGGGTAACTCAACCCGAAGCAAGGTTGGTTCGTGACGAGGGCAGCGGAGTCGCCCATCGAGACGTAGGGCAGGTCGGCAGGGGGATCGCTAATCTGAATCAGCGCGGCATCTGTCCTGGGGTTCGAGCCCTTGCCGATTCCTCGCAACTGGCGGCCATCCGGAAGCGTGAGGCGATACCGAGCGCCAGGAGAGACCGCATGACCTGCGGAGAGCACGTGCCCTTCTGCACTGACGATCACCCCGCTGAAGCCGCTGCCGCGACCGCTGATGTTGACGACCGCGGGTCGGACGCGATCGATCGTCTTCAGCACCTCCGTCTGGAGTGACTGCAGGTCAAACACATCCGCGACCGCCAGCGTCGGTAGCAACTGGAGTGCGGGAACACTCAGCAAGCAGAGCACAAACAGACGGGGCCAGGCCATAGGGAGACTCCTGACAAACAAGCCGCACGATGTGTCCGAGAAGATCCCGGGAGCGCCTCGCAATTATGGGCCGGTACCGCTGCCGCGGCCACTAAAAATCGCCGCCGGAACTCGGGAAAACCGTCCGCCCACCCGCGACGGTGCAAAGCGGATGCGTCTGTAGCGGTTGCACGGCCCGTCCCGTTGGGCTCAGGTCGGCTGGTCAGTGGGCCTCAGGAGAATGTCGTGAACCTGCACGTGGGGCGGACAGGCGAGCATCGAGATCACGGCCTCCGCGATGTTGACGGGCTCGAGCACCTTGAAGCGGGAGTAGGTCTCGCGGGCCTTCTCTGCCGACTTGTAGTAGTGCTCAGCGAAACCAGTTTCGACGTAGCCTGGGCTGATTTCGCCGACGCGAATCGGGTCGCCGGCTTCCCGCAGTTCGATGCGGAGGCTCTCAGTCAGGGCTCTGACGGCATGTTTGGTGGCGCCGTAGAAGCCTGCTCCCGGAGGAACCCGCTGCCCGGCCATGGAACTGATGTGGATGATCTGGCCGAAACTCTTGCGGCGTCGCATGTCGGCCAGGGCTTCGCGGGTGCACAAGCAGAGGCCGAGGATGTTGACCTCGAGCATTTCCCGCCAGTCGGCGACCTCTCCGCCGGCGAGCGTGCCGGCATGACCGAGACCTGCGTTGTTGATGAGCACATCCACACCTCCGAAGCGGTCTCTGGCTGCGGCAAACAGGTCCTTCACAGCGGCTTCGTCGGTGACGTCACACGCCAGGGCCAGCGAAGCATTCCCTGAGGGATCCGCTGCGGCGAAGCGTTCCGCTACGAGCGGCTGCCGTCGGCCGCAGCCTACGACGCGCATCCCATCGGCCAGGAGTCGCGCAGCAATCGCGGCGCCGATGCCACTGCTCGCGCCGGTCACGACGGCGGTTTTGCCGTGCCATTGCCGCATGCCGTGTTGGGGGCTGGTCATGGTGGTGCTCCGTGCGGTCGGTGTGTTGTCAAAAGGGTCTTGCTCCACGGTAGTCTAGTACGCTCCGGCTCGCCCTTCAGGCAGGGCCTGGCTGGATCCAAAAAGTTGGAGGGGAACAACGATGCTGCGAAAGCATGGGCCAAGTTGGTGGATGGGGTGTGCGATCATCCTGCTCGTGAGTCAGGCGAGTGCTTCTGATCCGGAGGTGCGACCGCGGAACGTGTTGATGGTGGCGATCGATGACCTCAACCACTGGGTGGGGCATCTGGGTCGAAACCCGCAAGCGCACACGCCCCACATCGATCGACTGGCTGCCGAGGGGGTCAGCTTCACGCGAGCCTACTGCACCGCGCCTGCCTGCAATCCCTCGCGGGCCTCACTGATGTGGGGGCGGCCCGACACAACTGGCTGTTACCTCAACTCCCACGACTGGCACCGTGGGATCGCCGATGAGAAGTTGCTCAACTCCTGCCTCGCCGCTGCGGGTTATCGGGTCTATGGTGCGGGCAAGATTTTCCATGGCGCGAATGACCGTGGTGGGCACTGGGATGCCTACTTCGACGGAGGTGGCGAAACGCCGCCTCGGCATCCTTCGGCTCCGGACGACGGTGTGGGAGGGATCAAGTTTTCGCCGCTGGATGGTGAGGACGACGCCATGCCCGACCATCGCGTCGTCGACTGGTGTGTCGACCGACTTCAGGAAACGAGTGACAAGCCCTTCTTCATCGCGTGTGGGCTGGTGAAGCCGCACATGCCCTTCTCTGTTCCGAAGAAGTGGTTCGACATGTTTCCTCTCGACTCGATCCAGTTGCCTCCCTGGAAGGAGGACGATCTGGATGACCTACCGCTGGAAGGCGTGAAGATGGCCGGGGCAGCGGGCGACCACGCTCGGATGCTGGCAAGCGGCCGCTGGAAAGAGGCCGTGCAGGCTTATCTCGCCACCTCGGCGTTTTGCGACTTTGAGGTGGGCCGGTTGCTTGAAGGTCTTGAGAAGTCGGGGCATGCGGACGACACGCTGGTCGTTCTCTGGACTGATCACGGCTGGAGTCTGGGAGAGAAGTCGCACTGGCGAAAGTTTGCTCTCTGGGAAGAGCCGACCCGAACGGTGATGGTCTGGAAGGTGCCTGGCCTCACCCCTGCCGGGCAACGCTGCGGTCGCACCGTGGATTACCTCACGATCTACCCGACGCTGATGGATCTTCTCGCGATCGAACGGCCGGCGCACCTTGAGGGCCAAAGTCTGTCCCCGTTGCTTGCCGATCCCACCGCCGCGTGGCGGGAGCCGGCGATGACGACGCATGGCCGCGGCAATCATGCGGTTCGCACCGAGCGGTGGCGGTACATCCGCTATGCCGACGGCGGCGAAGAACTCTATGACACGCAGGCCGATCCGCTGGAGCACGTCAACCTGGCATCACGGCCGCAGCACGCACGACTTATTGAAGAACTAGCGATGCTGTTGCCAACCGCCAATGCAGCCCCGCTTCCGCAGCGAGGCGAAGGCCGGGTAAAGAAGGCAAAGACTCCTGTTGGCCGCAGGCCTTAGTTTCGATCGGTGCCCGTATCAAGCACCGCCATGAAGGCCTTCTGCGGGATGTCGACGCTGCCCACGCTCTTCATCCGCTTCTTGCCTTCCTTTTGCTTGGCCCAGAGCTTCTTCTTACGGGAGATGTCGCCACCGTAGCACTTGGCCGTGACGTTCTTGCGGAGGGCCGAGATCGTTTCGCGGGCGATGATCCGGGTGCCGATTGCCGCTTGGAGGGCGACCTCGAACATATGCCGGTCGATCTCCCCGCGGAGTTTCTTCACAATCGCCCGGCCACGTCGATCGGCGTCGCGGCGGTCGCAGATGATGGAGAGAGCGTCGACCTTCTTGCCACCGACGAGGATGTCGAGCCTCACGAGGTCGGCAGGGAAGTAGCCCCGCAGCTCGTAGTCCATCGTGCCGTAGCCCTTCGTCACGCTCTTGAGCTTGTCGTGCAGGTCGTAGATCACTTCCGCGAGCGGCAGATCGAAGCTGAGCATGGCCCGCGTTGGCGAGAGATACTCTGTCTTGAGATACACGCCTCGGCGGTCGGTGCACAGTTGCATGATCGGCCCGATGTATTCCGCAGGCGTGAGGAAGTTGGTCCGCACGATGGGTTGGCGAAACTCTTCGATCTGGCCAGAGTCGGGAACATCTTGAGGATTCGTGATCTCCATCGTTTCACCGCTGGTGGTGAGGAGCTGGTAGGTCACGTTGGGTGCCGTCTGCACCAGATCGAGGTCCGACTCTTTCTCCAGCCGCTGCTGAATGATCTCCATGTGCAGCAGGCCAAGAAAACCGCAGCGGAAGCCGAAGCCAAGCGCATCGCTGCTCTCCGGTGAGAACTCAAACGAGGGATCGTTGATCGCCAGCTTTTCCAGCGAGTCGCGGAGTTCCTCGAAGTTCTCTCCTTCGCTCGGATAGAGCCCGCAGTACACCATCCGCTGGGGCGGCTTGTAGCCGGGTAGCGCCGCAGCGGCGTCATCACCAGGCACGGTGACCGTATCACCGATGTGCACCTGCTTCACATCTTTGATGTTGCAGACGAGGTAGCCTACCTGGCCGGCTGCGAGCTCTTCGCAGGCTCGCCGCTGCGGCACCAGTTGACCGAGCTCGATCAGCTCAAAGGTTGTGCCCTGGCGAAGGAAGCGAATCTTCTGTCCGCGTCGCACGGTCCCGTCGAGGATGCGAATGTAGATGATCGCGCCACGATACGAGTCGTAGATGCTGTCGAACACCATCGCGCGGAGAACTTTTTGCGGATCGCCCACCGGAGGCGGCACGCGTTCCACGATCGCCGTGAGCACTTCCTCAATACCAATGCCACTCTTGGCACTCGCTCTGATCACCTCGTCGGGATCGATTGCGAGGCTTTGCTCCATCTCATCGAGCACCTCATCGACGCGGGCGTAGGTGAGGTCGACCTTGTTGATCACCGGCACGATCGTGAGGTCCTGGGCGATCGCGGCATAGGCGTTGGCGACGGTCTGGGCTTCGA
>JBMTLP010000272.1:0-5050 GCA_049433245.1 Pirellulales bacterium | reverse complement strand
GCATTCTCGCTTTCGCCCTCCGGGCTGCGCTCGAATACAAAGCCGGCTCACTCGGCCCGGGCTCACCCCTCGCTTCGCGGTTTACAGGCTCGGCCTGTCCGCCGCAGGAGCGGCGGTCAGCGGCCTGTTGGAAACCTTGGCTTTCCGACAGGTCGCTCAGGCTGCGAAGGCCAGGATGGCTTCGCAGGCGTGAAGCCGCGGGCTAGTTGGTTTCTTTTTTGTAACGCGCGGCCCAGGCTTGGTTGAGGGCGGAGGCTTGTTGTTGTGGTGTGCGGGTCGGGCGGGTGAGGGCGGGGTCGCGATGCACGCCGCAGTAGGCGAGGACGTGGTCGACGGTGGCGTCGGGAGTGGCGGCGAGGTCTTCGTAGATCACTTCCAGGGGCGTGATGCCTTTGGTGGCGAAGAACTGCTTCCATGTGGCGGTTTGGGTATCGATCACGGTCAGGGCGTTCTCGATTGCGGCTGCGTCGTAGCTGGGCTCTTGGGTGGGTTCGTGAAAGCTGATCCAGGCGGCATTTTGCTGGGCGATCACCCAGGAGATGGCTTGGGCGAGTCGGTCGCGTCGGTCGATGTGGATGAACCGCTTGAAGTCGAAGAGGTCGTAGACCGACGCGTCTTCCACAATCTGCTGAAACTGCGGCCAGTGTGCCTTCACCCCAAACCAGCCGTTGGGTGAGGTGCGCTTGCGAAAGAGTTTTTGGAAGAGGTTGTGGTGGGTGTCTGCCTCAAGCCGCTGCTGCCAGTCGCGAAGCCGACCTTTTGAGAAGTATTCCAGCGGGCTGCCAAGCACACCGGTGGCAGACAGCAGGTGGCCGAGCAGGTGGCTGCCGCACCTCGGTGTAGTGGCGATCAGGTAACTCTGCGGCTTCCCAGAAAAATCCGGAAAGTCGTAGTCGGGCCCAAACTGATCCCAGGTGGTCATCCCAGGTGTTCGTCCAAGTGGTTGAGGAAAGGAGGCTCAGCCGATCCGTGATGAGGCTGCTGACGTGGGTATCATACGAACTCTTTGGGCGGAGCACGCACGAGGCGATGGTCGCGTGCGTCTCTTGTTCGTGACGTCTCCAAGAAGGGAGCCCTCAATGCATTGGCGAACGACGGCAGGCGTGCTCCTGGTGCTTTGGATGGGCAGCGGGCGTGCCGATGACGTGGTGGGCCGTCGAGGAGATGGCGCCCTCGTCACGCCAGTCAACCAGTTGGTCGAACCGGCTGGCGTACAGGTGGAACTGCCTGGGCTGCGACCGCAGGTCGTTGCACTTTCGCCCGATGGGGAGCTGCTGGTCACCTCGGGAAAGACGAACGAGGTGGTTGTGATCGAGCCAGAAGGTGGCAAGATCCTCGACCGGGTGAAACCTCCCTCCGAGCTGCAACTCGATCCACCGAGCGCGCCCTCGGAGCGCAACCTTGAGCCCGACACGCGGGCGATCGAAAGTTACAACGGTCTTGTCTTTTCACCCGATGCCCGTTGGCTTGCGATGAGCAACGTGCATGGTTCGGTGAAGCTCTTTGCAGTGGGTGAAGGGCGAGTGCAACCTTCCCACACCCTGTCGCTCCCTCCAGCGAACGCTCCGCATCGGGCAGCCGAAATTCCCGCAGGGCTGCGATTCTCGGCGGACGGCTCACGTCTCTACGTGTGCGGCAACCTCTCGAACCGATTGCTTGAGATCGACGTTGCGGGTGGAGAGGTGCTCCGCTCGTTTGCGGTTGGAGTTGCCCCGTTTGAGGTGGTGCTCGCAAGAGGGAAGGCGTTTGTGAGCAACCTCGGAGGCCGTCGGCCCGGCCCAAACGATCTGACGGGACAAGCGGGCAAGGGGATGCTCGTGCGCGTCGATCCCCTGCGGCATACCTCGCTTGAAGGCTCGGTGAGTGTGGTCGACTTGGAGTCTGGGGACGTGCGTGAGGTGGTTGTGGGACGGCATGCGTCGGCGATGGCCGTGTCGCCCGATGGAGCGCATGTGGTCGTGGCCAACTCCGGCGATGACTCGCTTACGATCCTCGACGCATCGACTGGCGACATCGTAGAAACCGTGTCGGCCAAACGCACGCCTGCCGAGCTCTACAGCGCCATGCCCAATGGCCTCGCTTTTGACCGCGATGGCAAGCGTCTCTTTGTGAGCAATGGTGCGCAGAACGCGGTGGCGGTACTGGCGTGGGAGCCTGAAGACCGCGGTGAGACTCGGGTGGTCGGCTTGATTCCGGTGGGCTGGTTTCCCGGTGCTGTGGCGTTCGATGCAAGCCGCGGCCAACTCGTGGTAGCCAACATCAAAGGGCTCACCGACACCCCGCGGGAGCGTGATGGGGCCGAGGCCTTCAACACGCACCAGTACCACGGCTCACTGTCGCTGGTTGCGATACCGGATGACGAGCAACTCGCTGCGTTCTCGGCGCGCGTCGACCGCAACATGCGGCTACCAGCGGTGATGCTTGCGGCGCTTTCCCCTCGCGATGGCGTGGCTCCGCGACCGATTCCGGAGCGGATCGGTGAGCCAAGCCTGATCGAACATGTGGTCTACATCGTCAAGGAAAACCGCACCTTCGATCAGGTGCTCGGCGACATGCCGGGCTGCCGGGCAGAGCCAGCGTTGTGCATTTTTGGTGAGAAGATCACACCCAATCAGCATGCGCTCGCTCGGGAGTTTGTGCTCCTCGACAACACCTACTGCTGTGGAATCTTGAGCGCTGACGGCCACAACTGGTCGACCGCTGCCGTCGCCAACGACTACCTCGAGAAGAGCTTTGCGGGCTTTCCGCGAAGCTATCCCGACGGAATGGAAGACGCTGACAACGACGCCCTCGCCTGGAGCCCGGCAGGCTTTATTTGGGACTCCGCCCTTGCCGCCGGAAAAACGGTCCGCAACTACGGTGAGTTCATGATGCCGCGGGTGCGTTGGAAGGATCCCTCGCGGGGAGGCGAACCAGACTTTGCCGCGTGCTATGCCGCCTGGAAGGCAGGGCCGGCAGCGAGTGAGGTGGTGTTTGCCTCAGAGCCGGCGGTGGAGACCCTGCGGCCGCACTCACCGCTCGGCACCGTGGGCTGGAACATGAGCGTGCCCGATCAGTTTCGGGCAGACGTCGTGCTCGAAGAACTCGCCGCCTACGAAGCCGACGGCTCGTATCCCAATCTCGCGATCATCTGCCTCCCGCAGGACCATACGAGCGGCACCTCGCCTGGATGCCCCACCCCTGCTGCCTGCATGGCCGACAACGATCTGGCCGTAGGGAGAATCGTCGAGGCACTCTCACGGAGCACCTTCTGGCCCAAGATGGCGATCTTCATCATTGAAGACGATCCGCAGGCTGGCTGGGATCATGTCAGTGGCTACCGCACCACGGCCTATGTGGCGAGCCCCTTTGCCAAGCGGGGTGTGACGGTCAGCACTCAGTACAACTCGACGAGCGTGTTGCGGACGATCGGGCAGATTCTTGGGCTCAAGCCCATGAACCTCTTCGATGCGAGTGCCACACCGATGGTGGACTGCTTTGTGGAGGATGCTGCCGAAGCAAACTTCACGCCGTTTGCAGTACGGCCGGTTTCGGTGCCGCTCGATGAAATGAACCCAGCTGTGGCCTCGATCGCTGATCCGCTGATCCAAGCCCACGCCATCGCCCGCGCGCAGATGAACTTCGCAGAGATTGACCGTGCGCCGGAAGACCTGCTCAACCGCGTGCTCTGGCACGCCATGCGCGGCAGCTCCGCATCCTATCCCGCCTGGGCGGTCGTGCCCGAGGACGAGGATGACGAAGATCACGACGAGGCTGCGAACCGGCAGCAGTGAGCCAGAAAACGCCTCACTCGACACAGAGAGAATGCGGTGGCCGCGAATATGCGGAACCAAAGAAATACACGTGAGGCAGTGTTCCATCCGGGAAGAGGAAACAGCATGTCCCATTCGGAGTTCTACTCCAAACGCCTCATCGGCCAGTTTTTCCCGCCCGACGTCACTTTCGAAACGGTTTCGCGAACGTATAGCGAGGAACGACTCGTCGATGAGCTCATCATCTCGTTCACGCACACCATCAAGATGGACCACATGTTGCCCGGAGTTGAACCGACCGGGAAGCGGGTCGAAACCGTGTTTGTCGTGATCGTTGGAATCGAAGGCGACAAGGTTGCGTACGAACACATCCTCTGGGACCAGGCAAGTGTGCTTGTCCAGCTTGGCCTCCTCGATCCCAAGGGTCTTCCAGTCGTTGGCGCGGGTGCCGCTGCCAAGCTGAGAAACCCGGCCTTGCCGGACCCGTTTTTCAATGAGGGCTAGCGGCCTGCTCAGGGGGCTCGCAACGGCACGCAGCGGACGGGGGCTCGAAGGCGGCCTGGTTCAGCTCGTTTGGCACGGGCACCCCTCTCCGGCCCACTGAGTTCCCGGAAGGACCATTTGTTGGCCAGCAACACCTCATGCTGTTTCGAGCGGCTTGTGAAGGCACGAATTGTTGAGTGTTGTGGTGGCGCGGGAGCCGAAGTCGGTAGGCTGAGCGGAGGTGGCCGTTCGTCGGCGAAGGGCCGGACGTGGACTGGAGTCGAGGAGAGTGTGGTGATGTCGTTTGCGAGCACTGGATGTCTGGCGTGGATCGTGGTGCTTGGCCTCTCGCTCGTCACCTGTGGGTGTGGGTCCAACTCTGGTGAGCCGGGAGCAGCCGGCGAGGGAGGTGCTGCGGCCGACGCTGTCGCTTCCGTCGATTCAAGTGCGGCGGGGGAGGGAGCGGCCGAAACCGCTGCGCAGCCAGTCGTGCATGTGATCGAGCCCGGGCCCGACGCGCAGGAGCAGGCCCAGGAAGCGATGATCCTCGCCGAGCCTGGTGACGTGATCGAGTTTGCTGCCGGCCGATTTGAGTTTGATGCCACGCTCTCGCTCGATGGCGTTGCCGATGTGGTGATTCGCGGCAAGGGAATGGAGGAAACCATCCTCAGTTTTGCTGGGCAGCGGGCGGCGTCGGGCGGCGAGGGGCTCAAGATCAAGGCCGACAACTTCGTGATCGAAGACCTCACGATCGAAGATTCGCCAGGGGATGCAATCAAACTCCAAGACTGTAGCGGTCTGGTGATGCGGCGGAT
>JBMTLP010000271.1:0-5051 GCA_049433245.1 Pirellulales bacterium | reverse complement strand
ACGGCCAACAACCGCCGCCTGCGGCCGGCGCTCGCGTCACTCAACGCCGTGGTCGAGCGGCTCATCGCCACGAAGCGGCGGTGGCTGGCAGCTGGCGGTGCCGACGAGGGGCATCGCGACCTGCTGACGATTCTCATGGCGGCTAAGGACGAGGAGACGGGCGAGTCGATGAGTGACGCGCAGCTCCGTGACGAGGTGATGACGATGATGATCGCCGGCCACGAGACGACGGCCAACGCCCTCTCGTGGCTCTGGGTGTTGCTCGACCGGCATCCCGAGGAACAGGATCGGCTGCGTTCCGAACTCCTTGCCGTGACCGGCGGCGCCCCGCCAGCCGTGGAAGACGTAGCACAGCTGCCACGACTCAAGGCGGTGATCCTTGAGACGTTGAGGCTCTATCCACCCGTCTGGATGTTCAGCCGCCGGGCCTTAGGGCCGGACGACCTCGGCGGCGTGGCGGTGGCGAAGGGCGATCTCGTGATCTTCTGTCCCTACGCGATCCATCGGCTGCCGGAACTGTGGCGCGACCCCGAGGCCTTCCGACCGGAGCGGTTCGAGCCGGGGAGCGAGGAGCAGCGGAACAAGTTCGCCTACCTCCCTTTCAGCGCAGGCCCGCGGACGTGCCTTGGCAACAGCTTCGCGATCATCGAGTCACAGATCATCGTGGGCACGCTGCTCTCGCGGTTTCGCATCCGGCTCGCCGACGCGGCACCCTTGAAGCCGGAGCCGGTCGTGACACTCCGCCCATCCCGTCCCGTGATCCTGCGGCTTGAACACGCGCCGCTGGCGTGAGCAATCTTCGGCTACGCGGCTGGGCGCAGGCAGACCGCCAGCCACAGTCTCGCGATCGTCAGCCCCGCGGCAATAATGCCGACGGTTCCAAAGTGATGAAGCGGCTCGCTGCTCTCCGTGACCAGGGATGTCGCGGTCACCATGCGGGTGGCATTGGTGGCCATCAGGGCGGCTCTGAGCGGGGCTGCGCCCCAGATGCCAACCTCGGAAAGGTGCGTGATCACGAGCATGAATCCGGCGGAGAGGGGCACGCCACCGTGAAGGAGATCATCAACGTGCGCATGGTGCGGCCGCGACGGTCCACCGGAAACACGTCGGCCACGATCGCCAGGGCCAAGCCACCTTGAATGCCGCCGAACGCACCGGTCACGCACCGGGCCGTGAGGAGCTGCGGAAACGTGGTGGCGAGCCCGCACACTGCGGTGCCCGAGAGCATGCCAGCCGACCGCCGCATCCAGCGGGGTCGCCACTTCCAGATGCTTCGAATCCGCACGCACGGCCTCGTGGCAAGCCTAACGCAGAGCTGGGCTGAGTGATGGATTGACTCCAGCGGAGCCTGTTGGAAGCCGTGAACATACCGGAGTTGGCCAGCACTGGCAGTAGCGATATCTCGAAGTGGAGCCGTGACTCCTCGGGCCGAGTCGCTCGAAACAGTGGGACGAACCGACGGCAGTCCCCCGTTGTTTCACCCTCTCTGGATGAGATCCCGCCCCAGACCGGAGGACTCGTCGTCCTTCCTACCAATGCCCATCTGCTCGAACAGCGCGGCAAACGCCAAGGTCGTCGCATCAAGGCCGTTGGTCGGCCCACCGCTGGTGGTGGCCTGGTCACCGCGGGTGAGGGTGATGGCCGTCCGACAGGGATGGTCGCTTGGAGGCTCGGGCCCCATCACCAGGCTGCCGTCAACGGTGGCATCACCCGATCCGGAAGCACTCATCATCCCGGAGCCGCCGCTGCCGAGGCTGGAACCACCAGCCCCAAAAATGCTCTCGGCTCCGTAGTTCGGGAACAACGCCAGGATGTCATCAAAATCGACTTTCCCATCGTAGGTGAAGTCACCCTGATACCAGTGGTAGGAACCGGCTGCGTTGTAGTTGGGAAACAGGGCCAGGATGTCGTCGAAGTTCACGCGGCCATCGAGTTGGGCGTCGCCATCCGCAGTGAAACGCACTGTAATTGCGTTGTCAGTATCAACGACGTAGCCGATGGACCGTGCGTTTCCCGTTCCAATCCGCGAACTCGTGATCCCCGCCCCTGTCCAACTCCCGCCATTGCGAGCAGCGGCGATGCGGGTGCGGAGAGTCGCAAGGTCGTAGTTTCCTGCCTTCAGGTGAATGAAGTCGTCCCGCAGGTCGAGCGTCGCCGACGCCCCAAGATCGAGGCCCGCCAGCACCAACTGGTTGGCTCCCAGGTCGAGCGTCACGACGGCATCATTCCGCACGACAAGCCTGCCGGATCCGAGTGCAGCGGCATGCTTGATCACCAGTTCGCCACCTTCCACGATCGTGTTGCCTTGGTAGGTGTTCACACCACTCAGAACCAGCTTTCCACTTCCCCGCTTGATCAAACCCCCGACATGCGTTCGTCCGCCTGCTTCGGTCGATGTCTGCCCGTCTGCAACCGTGACAACTTGGTCGGATGAGGACATCGTGACGGTGACATCCGTGAACTCGGCCCGGCCAAGACGAGTGGCTGTGTCGCTCGTCGACGCCAACGCAAAGAGGGCGGTCGTGCTCATCGCGACTGTGGTGCTGCCCACTTCTGTCCAGGAGACACCGTCCGGTGACCAAGAGCCCGTAAACCGGTTACTCTCCCGAACTATCTTGAGCCACACCGGGGCTGTTTGATCAGCCGGTCCAGCGACCACCACGCCAGCACCACCGACGTTGTGCCGGTACTGCCAGGAGATGCCTTTGGTGGGGGAAAACACCAACGCCGCCTGTCTGGCATTGATGTCAGTCGACTCGCGGATGATGAGACCGGCCTTCGTCCAGTCACCGGTCGATTCGACGGATGTCACCTTGGCGATGATCGTTCCGTCGCCAACAAGGGTTTGGCCTGCATAGCGGAACGAATCTTCGGCCCCGCCAATCGCCGTGCCGCTAGAGATGAGAATGAACTTTCCTGACTGCAGGCCGGTCGCCCCCTCGCCAGCCACGGATCCGATGTCTGCGGTGGCCCAAGGACTCGGCAGGGCATTGCTTGCCGGCACTGCCGTGAAGACGACAGGCGAAGCCTCGCCCTCGGTGCTGCCTTGAATGGCAACCACGCGGTAGTAATACCGACCGATCACATTCACCTGATCATCGACATACGTGACGGTCCCTGCCGCGATCGTCGCCAACGCGGTGAAGTTCGTGCCATTTTGCGACCGCTCAATCCGGTAGTTGGTGGCGGTATCGACCGCATTCCACTCGATGCTCAGCGACGATGACGATTTCGCCGAAAACCAGAGTTCTTCAACGGGCTTTTGCCCAGTGGTCGTGCGGGTCACCACGACCGGATTGCCATCACCGGTGTCGCTCATTGGCGAAATGCGGAACCAGTAGGCGGTGCCAGCCACGAGCCCACCAGCGGTGTAGCTCGGCACGTTCGAGGCCACCGTGGCGATTTGGGTGAAGGTCGTGTTGTCTGTCGACCGTTCGATTCGGTAGCCCGTCTCGCCGTTTGTGTCTCGCCAGTTGAGGATGAGTTGGCGATCCGACATCGGCGCGATCGATGCACCTGTCGCGGGGCTTGGGCGATTCATTTCGCTGATGATCGCTGAGGCAACAGACTGGCCCGTCGCGGAGAGCGCACGCACTCTGTAGAAGTACCGCAAGGCCCCGGGCAGGCCCACGTTGACCCATGACGTTGCTGTGGCCTCGGCGGTGAAAACACTACTGAAATCGACTCCGTTTTCGGAGCGTTCGACGAGATAGCCAGTTGCTGATGCGACAGCCTGCCAGCTGACCACGAGCGAAGCTCCGCCCCCTTGCCGCACGCCAACACCCGACGGAGCGTCGAGCGGGTTCACAGTTTCCGGTGGATTCACGCTGCCGGTGAGCGAGACATTTGATAACCGAGCCCGATGGATTTTCGCGGCATCGTGGGCGGACGAAAGCAGGCCAATCCGCACCCGTGGCCCCATGGTCACGGTCACCGTGCCAACAGTCGTCCAACTGATGCCATCATCAGAATGCGCTGCCGTGAAGACGTGGCCGCTGCGTTCCAGACGCACCCAGGTTGGTGAAAAGGCCGCCGACGTGCCGCTGACCACGGTCGACGTGCTGCCGTTTGTGGCTCGCGAGATCATCTGCGGCCCTCGCGCGGACGTCGTCACCATCGCCACATGCTTGGAGTTGGCTGCTTGAGACTCCCTGATCTCGATCCCGGCCTTCGCCAGGGCGTTGGTGCCCTGGTTTTGGATCACGCGGGCCACGATCGAGCCATCGCCAACAAGTTCTTGCCAGACGAAACGGAACGCATCGGAGGTTCCACCAACCGCGGCTCCAGAGCCGGCCACGGTAAAGACATCGCCAGCGAAGGCCGCGTCACCCAGCAGGCCGGTGTTGCCGATATCGGCAGACGCCCATCCCGCGGGCAGGTCGTTCACGGAGAGGTCGTAACTGCCGAGATCGCCATAATTGCCATGGCTCGAGATCGACACGTACCAGGTGCCCGTTCCAGGGGGAATGACGAGCTGCTGCTCATTCACGGCCGTGTCGCTGGCGACAATCACTGCTCCGCTGGCGTCAAACACCTCCAGCTTGGCATCGAGGCCGGAGGGCTTGGTGGGAACGACGGACACCACCGCGCCCGCTCCCGCCGTGGTAAACGAAAACACGTCAATGTCGGTCATCCGTTCGATGATGCCAGCAGCGGTTCGCTTGCCAGCAGAGGCGACCAGCGGCTCAGCGGTGGCAAGCGTTCCGCCGAAATCGTCCGCCCGGAACCCGTCACCGCCGGTCGGCTGATACTGCGCGATCACATCAGCGATCACCGCGATGTCGTCCTGCAGCGCACTGGCCGAGGTGTTGGGGTGGCCGATGAACCATTTCTGCACATCCCGCTTGTAATCAACTCCCATCAGGGCCCCGTGCAGGTCGTCGAGCCCGTTGCTGTATACGCTGGTGAGGTTGCCTTCGTTGTCGTAGTCCGACTGGTGGTAGAGGCCGAAGTTGTGGCCGATCTCGTGGACGATCCCGGTCACCCGTGACTCGGCGGAACCAGCGTTGATCCAAGAGTGGGGCTGAGAGTTGGGAAACACGCCAACGTTG
>JBMTLP010000270.1:0-5010 GCA_049433245.1 Pirellulales bacterium | reverse complement strand
CTCAAACTCGACGAGGCCTTGGCCGCCTTTGAGGTGCCAGTCCGCAGTGGGCAGCGGGCGATCGAGTTGGGGGCATCCCCAGGAGGCGCCAGCCAGCGACTGCTTTCGCTTGGCTTGAACGTGGTTGGCATCGATCCTGCAGAGGTTGATCCCTGCGTTGCCGAGCATCCACGCTTTGAGCACTGGAAGATGCGAGCCCGTGACGTGCGGCTGCGACAGCTGCGAGGGTTTGATTGGCTTGTCACCGACATGAACATCGACCCGTCGAGCACGATGGATGCCCTCGAGCGCGTGGCCACCGCTGGCGGCAGCAACCTGCGAGGGATCGTCGCCACCCTCAAACTTCCTCAGTGGCAGCGGGCTGCAGACCTGCCAGGCTGGATCCGCCGCTTTCAAGACTGGGGATTTCAGCCTCGTGCTCGGCAGCTCTCCTGCGGCGGGCGTGAAGTCTGCGTGGTCGCTCGGCGGAGTGCATGAAGCAGCAGTGGCTCAAGAGCCGCTGTGCCTCCACTGGCTGCTCTGTGGCGTGAGACTCCCGCCATGGAATGCCTTGGGACCGGCCGTGGTCTCCAGCAGCAACGCCCCGTTGAGATCGATTCCCAGACAGACGCCCTCCACGACCTCGTCGCCGTGGTGGAAGGTCACCGCCGACCCCTGCAGCGTGCACAACGGCATGTACCGTTCACGCAGCAGCGTGGGCTCCTGCACGAGCCGGGCGAGCAGGTCCCACAGTCGCGGCAGGAAAGCCTCCATGAGTTGTTGCCGGGGCAGGGCGTGACCAACAAGATCGGGAATCGTCACCAGCCGTGATCGCAGCGGCTCCGGCGCGTCTGCGGCGGTTCCCGACGTGTTCACACCAATGCCAAAGAGCACTCGTCCCGACGGTGATCGCTCCGCCAGGATGCCGGCGAGCTTGCGGCCGGCCACCTCCACATCATTTGGCCAGCGGAGCCCTCCCCGCACCTGCGGCGCTGCCTCCTGCAGGGCTTCAACGAGCGCCACCCCACAGGCCAGCGACCACCCCGACGCAGCCGGTGATCGCTGTGCGTCTGTCGACCAGCCGAGCCAAGCCGGGTCGATCACGAGCGTGATTGCCAAACTCCCAGCCGCCTGCCACCAGCCGGCTCCACGCCGCCCACGACCGTCGGTCTGCCGATCAGCCACCACAAGGGCGGGGAGGGCCTCGGCAGCAGCCGTGGTAGCCAGCAGCCGGCCGCGGTGCATCGTCGATTCTGCCTCGGCCAAGTGCTCCACCGTCGCGAGGTGAGCGACTGCTGCGAGCCGATCCGCGTCGATCCGGTCGTCGTGCGGCTTGTGATTCTCGTCTGGATTGGGGCGGGCGGGCTGCATGCTGGGGGTGAATCGCAGGAAATACGGACACCAGGAATACCGCGGACCCCTGGCAAGGAGGGCATTTCGGCGTGGTCACACGTCGACGCGAGAGCATGACGACCTTGACCGATGTCGAAGCGGCGCGGTACTTCCCCGCGAATTCTCCATCGGGTGCAGAGCGTCTGCCACCCGGCGGAAGCATAGCCACCGCGAGCATCGCGTGCGACGAACCCTCTTTCCCATGCCGACGCCAGCCTTCTCGCCAACGCGATGCGAGCAATCTTCCGCCAGTTGTTGGCTGGCGCGGGTGAGCTGTTTCGTCGTGATGCTGGCATGGTGCCCAAGCGTGGCGTGGAGCCAGACGGCGTCGCTGCCACCGCCGGCTGCCTCATCGCTCGATCGCATCGCTCAGGCACCGAGCGGCTACGGCACGCCCCTCTCGCCGCCGCCTCCAACCTGGGATCCGTTTGCCCCGCAGGCCACCCAACTCCCACCGCAGCAGCCGGTGATGGTGCCGCAGCAGCCATTTGCCAACTCTGCCATGGGCGGCCAACCAGGCTATCCCGGCTACTCCACCACCGCCCCGAACCTGATGCCTACCCAGGGCACGGCGGGGCCACCACAGCAGTACCTCTTTCCCCCCCCTGGCTCGCAGCAGAACTCATCGATTCAACAAACGATGCATCTCTTTCAAGGCATTCGGGGAAGCTGGGCCTACGTCGCTGGCAACGGCCAGGGCACAAGTTTGGCGATCAACGAACTCGACACCACCGCCACGTTTGCGATCCCGTTCTTTCACAACTCCCAAGCCAACATCAACCACGCTCCCTTGCTCGTGACCCCTGGCTTCGGCCTGCAACTGTGGGATGGCCCGCAAACAACCGCGACGATGCTCGCGGACCTGCCGCCGAACACCTACGACGGCTTCCTGGACGCAGCATGGAATCCCCAGTTCACGCCTTTGTTTGGTGCCGAACTCGGTCTTCGCGTGGGTGTGTTCACCAACTGGGACGTGTTCACCACCGACAGCTGGCGCATCATGGGACGCGGGATTGGCACGATCAATCTCACGCCGACGATGCAGGGCAAACTCGGCGTGGTCTACCTCGACCGAAACCTTGTGAAGATCCTGCCGGCCGTGGGACTCACGTGGAACCCCGACGCCGACTCGCGCTACGACTTCTTCTTCCCGTCACCGCGGGCGTCGCATCGGATCATCAATCTGCAGAAGCACTCGATCTGGTGGTATCTCGCCGGCGAGTACGGTGGTGGTGCCTGGACCTTCCGCCGCAGCACCGGCCAGATTTCTCCATTCGACTACAACGACATCCGCATCACGCTCGGCACGGAATGGGTGCCGTCCACGCAGACGGGTTTTGCGGGCAACTTTGAAGTCGGCTACGTGTTCTACCGCCAGCTGTTCTTCGTCGACGGACCACCGCAGTACCAAAACCTCGACGACACGTTCATGTTCCGCCTGGGACTCGCCTACTGAGCCGTAGCCAGCCGCTCACAGCAAGGAAGATCGTTGCATGCGACTTCTCGTTTCACTTCTGTTGCTGAGTGTGCTGGGAGCCGTGGGCCGTGCCGACGATCCTGCGGCGCCGGCTCCAGAGCCGCGTTCTCGGTTTGCGGGCATCACCGCGCTACCTCCGGTGGCCGATCGGCCACCGTTGCGGATCGCAGCCCTTGGCGACCCTCAGGACCTCAGCGAACCGCTGCTGCCGGATGACCTCGCTCCACCAGGACAGCCGCCGCAGGAGTTCTCGCCTCCTGCGGGACGGAAGTTGCCACCCGGTGCCAAGCCGGGGGCGTTGCAGCAGTTGATCTTCACGACCACGGAGCTTCCCCGGCTCGGCAACAATGGGCTCGGACTGACCTGGCTGGAGACGAGCGCCACGATCGGGATGCCAGCGCCCACCGTCGATTCTCCGCTGCTCGTCACGCCTGGATTCGGCACGGTCTTTGTGGATGAAGTCCCTGGACCGCTCGACCCGGGTCTCCCCTCGCAACTCTACGACGCCTACATCCAGGCCCGCTGGATGCGGAAGATCGGCAAGCGCCTGGGCGTCGACCTTGCCGTCTCACCTGGCTGGTACAGCGACTTTGTCAACGACTCATCACAGGCGTTGCGAATCACCGGCCACGGGTTTGGTGCATGGGAGGCCAACGAAGACCTCCGCCTCGTGGCAGGCGTGATCTATCTCGATCGCTACGACGTCAACCTCTTGCCGGCTGGTGGACTCCTCTGGACACCTTCCGAAGACCGCCGTTTTGAGTTGATTTTCCCGCGACCGCGGGCTGCTTGGCGCGTCCGAGAAACAGAACGCGCTAGCCAATGGGCCTATGTGGCTGCTGAGTTTGGAGGCAACCAGTGGGCGGTGCGTCGCGACAGCGGCGCCAACGATGTGGTGGTCTATCACGACTATCGCTTGATTGCTGGCTGGGAACGCAAGCCTGCCGACTTGGGCGTCAGTTGGCGACTGGAGGGTGGCTATGTGTTTGGTCGACTGGTGGAGTACTACATCACCGACACCGCCGACTACCACCCAGGCGACACCTTCATGGTGCGGGGCGGCGTGTGGTACTAACGCCACGCCGGTGCCGTCTCTGCCGGCCTACTCCGCATCGCTGGCCGACTCGTCGCCATCCTCGCGCAGCATTCTGGTGAGCGTATTGGCGTGCACGCCGAGAAGTTTTGCGGCCTTGGATTTGTGGCCGCGCGTTTCCGAGAGGGCCTGCTTGATCGCCTGCCGACGGAGCTTTGCGAGATCGAGATAGGGCACGCGATCATCCCCAGCGGCCGATGCGGCTGCGGTCTTCGTCGCCGCGGCATGCTTGCTCCCTCCAAGAAGCGGCAGTTCAGGCTCGATCTGGAGCACATATGCCTGCTCGATCACGTGGCCAAGCTGACGCACGTTGCCCGGCCAGGGAAACGAACAAAACGCTTCCAGTACCTCAGGCGAAGGCTCCCAAAGAGGACCTCGGTACCGCTCGGCAAATTGCTGGGAGAAAAAGGCGATGAACTCAGGAATGTCGTCGGGTCTCTCGCGGAGCGGTGGCACCTTCAACTCAATCATGTTGAGCCGGTAGTACAGGTCTTCCCGGAAGGTACCCTTCTCGGCCTCTTGCTCCAGGTCGCGGTTGGTGGCGGCGACGATCTGCACGTCAACGTGGACGGGCTCCGTCGAACCGACTGGCATCACCTCTCGCTGCTGCAACAGACGCAGCATCTTGGCCTGCAACTCCAGCGGCATCTCCCCGATCTCATCGAGAAACACCACGCCCCCTTGAGCCGCGCGGAAGATGCCGAGCGAGCGCCCCTGGGCTCCGGTAAACGCCCCCTTTTCATGACCAAACAGTTGGCTCTCAGCGAGCGCGGGAGAGAGGGCCGCGCAGTTCACTGGGATGAAGGCCTTGTCGGCGCGCGGCCCACTTCGATGCAAGAGCCTCGCCCACAGTTCCTTGCCCGTACCCGTTTCGCCACTGACCAAGACCGTGCACTCAACTTCTGCCGCGCGTTGGATCGAGCGGGCGATCCGCCGCATGCTGGGGTTGTTTCCAAGCACCCAGTTGGCGTTCGCCGCGTAGTCTCCCACAGGACGACCTGAGGTCGACACCGTCGTTTCCGACGCGGAACTCTTGCTCGAGGCGGCAGCAGATCCTTCCGGCTCAGCG
>JBMTLP010000269.1:0-5055 GCA_049433245.1 Pirellulales bacterium | reverse complement strand
CTCGGCAGCCATCTCTGCGAACGGCTCGTCGATGATGGGCACGACGTGATCTGCGTGGACAACTTTTTTACGAGCCAAAAAACCAACGTGGCCCACCTTCTTGGCCGCAACAACTTTGAGTTGATCCGCCACGACATCATTCACCCGCTCTGGCTGGAGGTGGATGAGATCTACAACCTGGCCTGCCCTGCCGCTCCTGGGCACTATCAGTTCAATCCGATCAAAACGATGAAGACCTCTGTGATGGGGGCGATCAATGTCCTGGGTATGGCCAAGCGGTGCCGGGCCAAGGGGCTGCAGGCGTCGACGAGCGAGATCTACGGCGACCCGGAGGTGCATCCACAACCGGAGAGCTATCGCGGGGCCGTGAATCCCATCGGTCCACGGGCCTGCTACGACGAGGGCAAGCGGGCGGCCGAGGCCCTGTTCATGGACTACCACCGCCACAATCGTGTCAACGTGCGGCTCGTTCGCATCTTCAACACCTACGGCCCTCGCATGCATCCCTTTGATGGCCGCGTGGTGTCGAACTTCATCCGCCAAGCCCTCGCGGGGGAGCCCATCACGCTCTTTGGCGATGGCTCGCAGACTCGCAGCTTTTGCTACCGCGACGACCTCGTGGAGGGGATGATCCGCATGATGAACGGCCCCGACGACTTCCCAGGGCCTGTGAATCTGGGAAATCCAGGCGAGTTTACGATTCGACAACTCGCCGAACTCACGCTCGAACTCACCGAGTCGTCATCGCCACTCGTCGAAAAGCCTCTTCCCGTCGACGACCCCGAACGACGCCGCCCCGACATCTCGCTCGCTCAAGCGCGACTTGGCTGGCAACCGACTGTGCCTCTCCGCGAAGGTCTCGCCCGCACGATCCACTGGTTTCGCTCCGTCCATCTCGACGACTTCCGCGCCCCCACGCCGAACTACTGACGGCGATCTTGCCTCGGCGGCCAGCCGAGGCACGGGCGGCGGGCTCCACACGAGAGCGGAAACCGCTCTCGCCCGGGATTTCGGGTGTTTTTTTGCCCTTCGCCCGTCGGCCGCTTTTCGCTAACCTCCCCGACCCTCACACGTCCCCAACGGCCCGAGGCCAGTCGGGGCAGTTGCTCTACCACACAACAGGAGTCGACTCGCCATGGACCGCCAGGAACTCACCGCGATCGTCCTCGAGCTGCTTGAGAAGGAAACCGGGGAGACCTACGAGCAACTCGAGGATGAAACCTCGTTGCGAGAGGGCCTGAACCTCGACTCACTCGACATGGCCGGACTCGTGCTCCACATCGAGAGCCACTTCAGCATTCAGATCGAGACCGAACTGCTCGAGAGCATCACTACCGTGGGTGATCTGCTCTCGATGCTCGAAGAAAAAATCGCATCGAAGCGGAGCCGCAAGGCCGCCTGATCTTTGCTTTCACATTTCACAACCGATGGGGCGGACGTGACGAGCGTGCATCAGCCGTGCCGGCTTCCAGTCGTGGCGCAGTGCGTCATGGAGGTGCCGCTTGCCGCCGTCGTCGACGTGCGGTCCGCAGCAGATCCAGACAACAGTCCGCCGCTGCCCAAGCGTTTCCTGCGACACGCGGATGAACAGTCTGTGGTTGCGGTCCGGGCGGTGCAGCAGAGCATCGCCACGATCGATGGCTTGAGTTGCCGTGAGCACGGCGTGATCGCCGCTCCCTGCCGGCTGGGTCGGGCCGCCAGCAGTCGTACACTCTCGAAGTATGCGGAAGGCGGCGGGGTGACCGTGTCAACGCATATCGTGCCGCAGGCTTCCCTGCATGCAATGGCAGCGGCTGTGAGCGTGGGCCTCGGCATGCATGGCCCTTCACTCGGTGTGGGCGGTGGTGTGGAGGCTCTCTCAGACGGCTTGCTCACGCTCGCAGCCTTGGCCAACACACCGGGCGTAGACGGGTGGTGGCTCGTGGGAACACAGGTCTCGTTTGAGCCCACCCTCGATACTGAAGGCGAACCCGTCCAGGCCGAAGGTGTGGCCGCCAAAGCGACTGTTGAGGCCTTGGCCCTGCTCGTCGCCAACCCAAAGTCGAGCCTCGCTCGCCGCGCTCGTGCCTGGCTTGATCTGAGTGCATCGGTGCAGACCGATGGGCGGCTCGCTGATCGAATCCACCGCTGTCTCGTTGCGACCGAGAGCGGCTGCTCTCAACCGGAGGCCGCATGATCGAGACACCTTCCAGCCAATACGAGACCCGTGCCCCCGTGGCCATCACCGGCATGGGCATGGTGACCCCACTTGGAAATGATTTCGCCACCGTGAGCGACGCCTTAATGGCTGGCCACTCGGGCGTGCGCGAAATTGACCTCGCCGACGCATCGCGTCCTCAGAAGCAGTTTGCCGCGCCGGTGAGCGTGATCCCTGAAGAGGCGGGGCTCTCGCCGGCTGAGCTTGGCAACGGCGAGAAAGCCGAGATGCATCGGCTCGAGCAGCTCTGCGGTTCGGCCACAGCTCGCGCCTTGCGGTCCGCCAACGGCGTGCAAGCCTCTGCGCCACGAATCGGCATGGTCCTGGGGCTCGGGGCCGAACAGCTGAAGACCTGGGAAGCCGACTTCTTGGCCGATGGGCAGGGAGTGTTTCAAGGCGGCCGCATGCCGTGCATTGCAACTCGCCTCGGAACCCAACTCGGGCTGACCGGCCCCTGCATCACGGTTGCCGCGGCCTGTGCCTCAAGTGGCTACGCGTTGGCTGTGGCACATCGTTGGCTCTCGCTGGGGCTCGTCGATGCCTGTCTCGCCGGCGGCGGAGACGTGATCAGTCCGGTGGCCCTGGCGGCGTTTTACAACCTGCGGGCCCTCTCGCGTCGCATCGACGACCCAACAAAAGCCTCTCGACCGTTTGATCGGCAGCGCGACGGTTTCGTCATGGGAGAGGGCGCGGCGATCTTCATGCTCGAACCGGAAACAGCAGCCCGTCGCCGCAGTGCCCGGGTGTATGGCTTGCTGGCAGGCGCTGGCATGACGAGTGACGCAACCCACATGGTCGCCCCTTGTGCTGAGCCGGCTCAAGCGACCCGCGCGATTGAGATGGCACTTGCCGACGCAGGCGTCGAGCCTCATGAAATCGATTACGTCAACGCTCATGCCCCAGGCACACCCGTGGGCGATGCTGCAGAAGCAACTGCCATCCGTCGGGCTCTCGGTGACTCAGCAGACGCTGTGCCAGTGAGTTCGACCAAGAGCATGTCTGGGCACCTCGTGAGTGGCGCCTCCGCCTTTGAAGCCGTGGCCTGCCTCGCCGCGTTTGAGAGACAGATGATTCCCCCCACGATCAACCTCGACGACCCCGACGAGGCCTGTGCACTCAACCATGTCGCCCATCAAGCGCGCCCCGCGACTGTTCGCACCGCGCTGAGCAACTCCTTCGGGTTCGGAGGCTCCAACCTCTGCCTCGTCCTGAAGGCCGCCTAACACCTGTCCCACGATAAGGAGTCACCCATGACCATCCTCTCCACTACCGCCGCACATCATGCCCCCCCAGCCACGGCCGCAGCGTTGGCTGACCTTCTCGAGCATCTCGTGGCTGAATGGCATGCAGTCGAGCCCGGGCACGACCATGCCGGCCTTGCGGGCCGCGTGTGCGACAACCACCGCTTCAACTTCCTGCTGTGGCATGAGGAAGACATCGCCCGCTCGCCCGACGTGAGCGATGCCAGGATTGCGGAAGTGAAGCGAGCCATCGATGGCTACAACCAGGCTCGCAACGACGCGATCGAGAAGACCGACGACTGGCTCGTTGGCGAGCTCGCCAGCCGTGGGATTGAAGCCCCCGCCGACGCGCCTGCGTCGACCGAAACGCCCGGCGCCGCCCTCGACCGCCTGTCGATCCTCGAACTCCGCCGCTATCACATGCAGGAGCAGCTTGAGCGGACCGACGCCACCCAAGAACATCTCGAGAAAGTGGCCCACAAGATGGCCGTGCTCGACTTGCAGCGGCAGCACCTGACCGAAGCGATCGACCGGCTGCTCGCTGAAATCTTCGCGGGCTCTCGTCCTTTGCGGGTCTACCGCCAGATGAAGATGTACAACGACCCCACGATGAATCCGTACCTTTATAAGGCACGGCGCGCGGCGGCCTAGCGGCGGCCCACGCGAACTCTCGGTAGGAACACCTGCCTCTCGCGGGTAGGCTAGGCGAATCTTTCACGCCAAGGATTCGCCCATGTCGCCGCGCCAACGGTCGTCTTTCCTGCTTGCTGGGGTCTTGTGCCGGCTGTTGATGCAGGCCTGCGGAGTCTGTCTGGCCCAACCGCCGCAGGAAGCAGCGGCGGAAGCGGCGACGCTGCAACAGCAAGCCGATGCCTTCTTTGGGGCGTGGCTCGTGGCTCCACTGGCCACCGTGTTTTTCTGGACCGTGCCGGGCCTGGGCATGCCGATCGTGGTGGCCTGGCTCTTGGCTGGGGCCATCTTCTTCACGCTGCGGATGAAGTTCGTTAACCTGCGGATGTTTGGCCATGCGATCGAACTCGTCCGCGGACGTTACGACAACCCCAACACTCCCGGCGAAGTTACTCACTTCCAAGCCCTCGCCGCAGCCCTCTCGGCAACCGTTGGCCTGGGCAACATCGCCGGCGTGGCGATCGCGGTCGCTACCGGCGGTCCCGGCGCCACGTTTTGGATGGTGGTCGTGGGCCTGCTCGGGATGTCGAGCAAGTTCACTGAAGTAACCCTGGGCCAACGCTACCGGCACATCCGCCCCGACGGCTCGATCATGGGCGGGGCCATGTACTACCTCTCCGACGGCCTGAAGGAAAAAGGTCTGGGTGCGCTCGGCAAGGTCCTGGCCGTGATGTTTGTGATTTTGTGTATCGGGGGCGCGCTCGGCGGGGGCAACAGTTTTCAGGTGAAGCAGGGCCTCGACCAAATCAAAACGGTGGTGCCCTTCTTCGAGACCTACCCTTGGGCATATGGCCTCGTGATGGTTGTCCTCGTGGGGATCGTGATCATTGGCGGCATCCGCCGCATCGCGTCGGTGGCCGACAAGATTGTGCCGCTGATGTGTGGGGTGTACGTCGCCGCCTGCCTCTGGATCCTGCTGGCCCACGC
>JBMTLP010000268.1:0-5070 GCA_049433245.1 Pirellulales bacterium | reverse complement strand
CCGCGGCGTCGGCCGGGCTCGCGACCACGATCAGCTCGACGTCGCGGCTGTCCTGGAAGGGGGGCAGGCCTCCTCGCGGGCCGGTTCTGCCTCACGGGCGTTGGCAACGAGGCCAGCTCATGGTGAGGGCGTCACGACCGTGGCCGCAAAAGAAACGCTCGCATCTCGACGTGATGACGAGATGTGCGCGGCTGACGCAGAGGCCTGTCGACAGGCGCTCGAGCAACTCCGGCTGGACTACATTTCCGAAATCGACCTCGACATCCGCGTCGACGGGGTCGCTGGCAATGACTATCCGTGCGAGTGTCGGTTGGATGGCGAGGTCTTTGTGCCACGCCAGTTTGCCACCACGACGTTCACCTGGAAGGCGGCGGGCTACTGCCACAAGCCGCTCTACTTCGAACACTGGAACTTTGAGCGGTACGGGCATTCGTACGGCTGGGCAGCCGATCCATTCATCTCTGCTGCCCACTTCTTTGGAACCTTGCCGATCCTGCCCTACAAGATGGGCGTCGAGCTGCCTTGGGAGTGTGTCTATCCGCTGGGGTACTACCGCCCGGGCAACTGTGCCCCTTGGACCGTGCCTGCGTTCCCGGTTAGCGTGCGAGGTATGGCGGTCGAAGCGGCCACCGTTACCGGTATCGTGTTCCTGTTGCCTTGAGCAACACCAGCAACAGGTCTGGCATCTGGCACGCCGCCTCCAACTCGCGAGTTTGCGTCACTGCTTGCGAACGATGGCGATGTAGGCGTATCGTTTTTTGACCGACTCAAACGAAACATCGGCTCGACCTGAAGAGCCGATGTTGGTCAGCGCCGTGTGGACGTCTGGTCGGTAGAAGACGTGAAACAACGCGAGCCACTTCTTGAGGCCCGCGGCAAACCACCTGGGAAGGTCGGCCTGGTCCCAGAAGTCGACGATCACCAGTTGGCCGCCGGGCTTAAGGTTCGTCAGCGCCGCCTCGATCGCTCCCTCCCAGGCTGGCACCATCGAGAGGCAGTACGAGAAGAAGATCGTGTCGAAGCCGTCTTCTCTGCCAAACATCTTGCGAGCATCGAGTTGCTCTGCAAGGCCCTGTCGCAGCACGATCTCGCCCACGCCCGCCTTCCGAATCGACGAGGCTGCCGTCTCGAGCATTTCGTGTGAGGCATCAAGTCCGTAGAGGCTGCCGCAGTTCCGACGTTTGGCCAGCTTGATCAGGTTCCGAGCGGTGCCACAGCCAACTTCCAGCGTGGCGGTGCCGTCATGAGTGACGACACGATCAAGCATCCGGTCGCGACCGAGTAGGTAGTATCGTCGCGTCAGGTCGTAGATGTGTCGCGTGACGCGATACATGCGATCCATGGCCCGGGCCGGATCGTCCTGGCTGGAGACAGCTGGGGAACTGGAGCGACCGGTTGGTTTGGCTGCGGAAGCCAGGCTCGGGCTGTTGGCGGGGCCGCTGGAGTCTGCGGACTCGCGTCCTGTCTCGTCTGTCACAGCGGCTGCTCGTTGGTTTTCTCGTAGATGTGAAACATGCCGTAGATCGCCGAGCGGTCTTTCTCGTGCAGCTTCCGGGCTCGTTCCTGGTCGTAGTGGAAGCGGGCCTTGGTGGTTGGCGAGAGGGCCTCCTCGACCGGCGACAGCTCTCCGGCGGTCCGGAAGATCACCTTGGTGTCGTCCGCGCCAACGCGAGCAATCTCGCTCCAAAGGTCTTCGATGACGTTGGGCGGCATCCAGTCTTGGCTGTCGAGCAGGATGAATCCGTTGAGACTGCCAGGTTCGGCCGTTCCCAGATAGTCGCCTAGGCTAGCGACGTGAGTCTCCACACGATCTGCCATCTCGCGGATCGTCTCGTAGTTCTCTTCACGAAGGTAGTCGGGGATGGCTTTGCGATTTTCGTGGTCGTATCGCCGGCCGAATGCCTGCCACGTGAAGTAGTTGTCGTCGAGCGGGAATCCGCAGGCGAGCCGACGAACCCGCTGCTTGTACGTTTCAAAGAGCTTCTGGCCACTCCCTCCCGATTCAGCCAGCATCGCCGCATGCTGGCTCGGCGGGATGCCAAGGCTGTAGACGGCCACCGGTTGCTGTCCCATCCAACGAATGAGTCGGTTTTCAAAAAGGGACGCGTAGGTTTCGTCGAAGATGCGGTGCTGATCCGCATGGCTCTTGGCGGTCAGCAGCCGGGCTGGGTCGCGACGGATGGTTCTTGCGATGCCATGCACAACGCGGAAGAACTGACCGAGTTTGGCCTTCTCGTAGAGCCCCGACTTAAAGTACCCGATCCGCTTCGGGCCTATCGCGTTGCCAGGCCAGTCGCTCGATTCCCAGAACCCACGGGTTTGGTCATCGAGGTGGTCACGGATGTAGGTGCGATAGTTGGACAGATTGTCTTTGTGCTGACCATACCCGAAGAAGTTATAGAAACTCTCGTAGTTCGGGAGGTGCTTGATCGCCGCCAGTTTGAGACGCGTGAGCGCCATGTGGTTGGCGTTGAGGTCAACGGCAACGATTCGCTTGGGGCGGTGCACAAGGTAGTTGAGCACGTTGCAGCCACCGCTGGAGATCGTCAGCAACTGCGATTCGGGACCGATGCCCAAGGCTTCGGCGTCGACCCGAGGGTCCTCCCAGATTTGGTTGTATACAAAGCCCCGGAACCAAAGCGTGAACATCCGCTCGAGCATGCCTCGGCGGCTGGTTAGGCGGTGATGGTGAACCGCTTTACGAAGATGGTTGCGAGTGCTGGGTCGAGCGGCGGTCGATGCTGACATGGAACGACATGATGTCCTAGTGCGAAACCCCACGAGTCTAGAATCATAACCAGCGACGAGCCACGGCGTGAGGGCCGTTTGTTCCAATCGCGGAATCCCGCCTCACCATGGCCCTGGGGCGTGAAGCCACGGTGATGCCTCCTTCAGCACCCGCAGGCGAAGGTGGCGGTCGCAGGAGTGGTTACTGCAGCGATGCTCCCGCAGCCGGAGGTGCTTCGAGGATGTCTGGCGGGGGGGTGCGGCGATCGATTTCTGCGGTCACGTTGGCGGTCATCTGACGGAGTTCTTCACCGAGGCGGACGATGGCATCCTCGGTTTCGCGCAGCTCCGCGTCGATCGCGTCGTGCCTAGCCTGAACCGAGGTTTCGATCCGCTCGGCGGCTTCGAGGTCCTGGCCCCAGCCAGATTGATCCTCGTTGAGGTCGCTGGTTTTTTGATCGAGGAGGGCCAGTTGATTCACGGCGTTCTGGTACGCGTTTCGCAGGGCGTCGGTTCGGGCCACGGAGTTGGCGAGCGTCCGCTCGAGGTCCTGCCGAATCCGATACAGGCCCAGCGTTTGGAGGTTGTCGAAGACCGTGACGGGCTGCTCATTCCCCACTCGGGCGGTGATCGCGTCGGAGCCGAGCAACTCGGTCTCGCCGTCGGTCAGTGGACGACGGAAGAAACGGCGGAGGATTTCCGCGGAGCCTTCGGCAACCCTTTGCTCGGCAAACCCCAACTCGAGCACGGCGGTTGTGCCGGCCTCAAACACGACGGGTTCGTCGTTTGGATCCGCTTGATACGTGTAAGCCTCGCCGAACCGCACTTCCGCCCAAAACAGTCCGGGCGGAATCACCCACTTCGCCTGTACGTCCTGAGCGTCGGCTAACAGCTGGGGCAGCAGGCTTGCGGGGAACGCCGGCAGCACCTCGCCCGCCTGGAACTCGGTGACGGTGCCATCGGGCCAGGTGAACGACGTGGCACTGCCGAACGTGACTTCAGCCCAATCCACTCCCGGCGGGGGCTCGGCAGTCGTGGCCAGAGCGGCCAACACCTGGCCCCCTTCGAGGACATCCGCGGGAAGCAACGGCTGAACTCCGCCTGCCAGGGTGAGCTCGGTCAGGTCGGTTTCCATCTGGTCGAGCCCCACGACACCCTCGGGCGCGTTTGCCGCGTCGACCGCTTCAATGTCGGGCCAGGTGGCAGCGTCCGATGCCTCGTCGGTGCGGTGGAAGGCCATCCAGCGATCGACGGGCAGGCTCTCAAGGACGAGCACATCGTCGTGGGGCACGCTCCAACGCTCCGCGTCGGTCTCGTCCGGCGGAAGCAGCGGCTTGATTTCGAGCGAGCTGCCGTTCACCGACGTCACCTGGAAGGCGCCCACATAGGTACCCTGCTGACCGTCGACGACCTCATCGAAGACGTAAACGGGTGAGCCCTCGTTGATTGCGGGGTTTTCTGAAGTGGTGATCTCCAGGCTGCCAGTTTGGCCATTCTCCGGAGCCGTGAAACGAGCGTGTCGCCACCAGATTCCCCGCCACGAGTTGACGCGATCGCGCTGGCGAAGCCAGCGGTCGCGGAGGTCTGCGAGATCGTCCACCGAACAGTTTTGGAGGGTATCCAGGCTGCAGGGGCCAGCGGGCGAAGTGGAGCCGTCTGTGTTGAGGATCAAGCCGTCACGAGCGCGGGCGACGTCAGCCTCCAGCGAGTTCACTCGCTCGCGCCACTGCCGCTCCCGCTCGTCGACCATGCTCACCAGGGCCAGATAGCCCATGGAGGCGAGGATCACAAGGACGGCAGCGGTGATCGTGCCGGCATTCCAGCCTCGGGCTCCCACGCCAACGAACACCAGCGCTGCGAGGAAAAGGATGCCGATGATCGCGAGGATGACGTAGGTCATGGGGCTTCCCTTGACGCGTGAACAGCTCTGCGGCCCTGCCGTCGCCGACAGGTGATGGTTTGGGAGTATAGCCGTGCCCCCCCCTTCCCCTGGGAGACCGCTTTTCTCGGTTTTTTGCAGTTTCCCCCATTTTTACTCCCTCTTCGTGAGGGGGTTTGGGTCGCTCCGGGGCGACAGGGGTGTCGCCTCCTGTCGCCGGCGGGCGACACCCCGGAGAAACTTTTCTGATCGGGCAAGGTTTTCTTGCGAGAAACTCTGCGGGTTAAGAAGACCTGGAGGTTTGGCATGCGGCGTGCATGAGGACACATCGGTTCCGCGAGGCGTAGGTCCGCGGGCGCCCGAGTGTTTCCCCGGAGCTTCTGCGGATATGCGTCTCACGACCCCTGCCCCGTCTCGTGCCGTTTCTGTTCCTCGAACTCGCAACCGTCCAGCGGAGGCGATCG
>JBMTLP010000267.1:0-5073 GCA_049433245.1 Pirellulales bacterium | reverse complement strand
GATTGATCGGCTGCTGCGGACGAGGTCCGGCTGCGTTGCCAAGATCACGATCCAGATCAGCTCGCAACCTGCCACCGAAGCCGTGGTGCAGCACCTTGCCACCGGCGATCGTGGTGTAGCCGTTCTCGTGAAAAAACTGCTGCAGCGTTGGCACGCCGACCAGCGTTGGCAGGGCCTCATAACTCGGCCCAAGCTCGTAGCTGCCATGCGTGGTGGCGGCCAGACCCGACATCACGCTCACACGAGAAGAGGAACAGACAGGCACGGCACAGTGTGCGTTGGCAAACAGGCAACCACGCTGCCCCAATGCATCGATGTGTGGCGTGAGCGCATCGGGGTGGCCACCAAGGCAACCAACCCAATCGTTGAGATCGTCGATGGCGATGAACACGACGTTGGGGCGATTCGGTGCGGCAGGCTCGCGTGCGGCCGCACCTCCAGCAGCGCAGAACGCTCCGCAGAGCACGAGCCCGCCAACAAACCCCGACCATCCGCTCGCCATCATGCCGTCTCCCTGTGCTGAACCAGCTGGTTCCAGCCAAGCCTGTGCGAAGCTGGCCAGCAGTGGTCAACACCGCCTATGCCGCGCTCCGTGATCACACCTCTCTCGCCTTTGCTACCTGGCACCATGCGGAGCCAGAGCCCACACGTTACAGTGATCTTCTCCTCGCCTCACCCACTTCTTCCGAGCGTCACAATCATGGGATACACCCTTCGCCCGATGGAGGCCCGCGACTGGCACGACGTCGCCGCACTCATCCGTTGCTCAACCAACGCTTGGTACGAATCGCACGGCCGTCCACCGATCTTTACTGGCAACCCCGATGCCACGCTGCTCTTCTGCGAAGTTTACGAAACCCTCGATCCGGGCTGTTGTGTAGTGGCATGCGACGATGCCACTGGCGAACTTGCCGGTTCCTGTTTTTACCACCCACGGCCAACGCACATGTCGCTGGGGATCATGAACGTCCACCCAGCCCACTTTGGCAGGGGCATCGCGAGGCGACTTCTCCGGCATATCACAGACCTCGCCGACGCAGCGGGCACGCCCACCCGCCTGGTCTCAAGCGCTGTCAATCTCGACTCCTTCTCGCTCTACACAAGGGGCGGCTTCGTACCACGCATGATGTTTCAGGACATGCTCCTGAATGTGCCTGCGGAAGGCTTGCCACCGCGTGGGGTGGCAGAGGAATGCCGAGTGCGCGAAGCGACATCAGCTGACCTCGAATGCATCGTGGCACTAGAAAAAGAGCTCCACCACATCGAACGCCCCGGCGACCACCGCTATTTCCTCGAAAACCCAAACGGCGCATGGCATGTGTCAGTGATCGACAGCGCATCAGGCTCGGGCATCGACGGGTTTCTTGTCTCCGTCAAACATCCGGGAAGCAGCATGCTCGGGCCGGGCGTGATGCGAACCCAAGCAGATGGGGCCGCCTTGATCCGCGCCGAGCTCGATCAGCACCGCGGTGGCTGCCCGGTGTGGCTGGTGCCTGTGGAAGCCGATCGGCTTGTCGCCGAACTCTACAGGTGGGGCTGCCGCAACTGCGAGTTGCACGTCGCGCAAGTGCGCGGCAGTTGGGAGGCTCCAACAGGCGTTGTCATGCCAACCTTCATGCCCGAAACCAGCTGAAAGGTGGTCAACCTTCACGACGGCCGAAAACAGCTCAAGTGAACATCGCTCTGCGCCGATACGCGAAGACGGAGAGACGATCGATGCTGTATTCTCGCGTACACAACCTGGTATTTGCCCACTACCCAAACACTGGGGGGTCGAGCGTTGGCACCTGGTTTCGGCAAGCGTTTGCTGGCGATCTGATCGACCACGAACCGGAGCATCCCCACCACCACGTGCGCAAGGGCCTCTCGCGGCTGCGATGTGGCCCCTCCCCTCCGCGTTTGCCAATCGCGCGATGGCTCTACCAGTACTCGCAGCGATCGACCTCCCCGCATCGTGTACCGCTCGACGTGCGGGTATTGGGAATCTTGCGGGAGCCGTTTGATCTCCTGCGGTCGCTGTTCCTCTATTGGCAGCGGCCCGCAAGCCCAGACGCCAAGTCCCCCTTCATCCGCTCGGCGGTGACCAAAGAGTTCGACACATTTGTCTGGCTTGCCACAGCCAAACGCTGCCTTCCGAACTACCACCGCTTCTATGCGGTGGGATCTCCCACCTGGCCACAGACGACCCTGGTCGACTTCGGCAATCTCGAAGCCGGCCTGCAAGAAGCGATGAATCGCCTTGCCATTCCGGTCACGGTTCAACTGCCTCGCGTCAACGTCAACCCAGCAAGGCTCCAAGCAACCGCATCCCCTGGCGACACGCCTACCTTCGACACAAGGATGGAGGCAACCGTCAGACGGCATTTCGCCTGGTACTACAGCGAGGGCCGCAACCTGTGCCGAAACGGCGTGCGATCAGCCGCCTGACACCACACCTGCGAACCTCACCTGCGTCGGCAGTTGATCTTCTCGGGCCGTGCGCTAGTCTTGCCCGGTCACATGAATGGCCGCCCGGTGAGTGCCTGCAATCTTCAAGACAAACGCGGCCCGCTGATCTCCCGATCGCTCCACGTCAATCGCGAGCAAGCCATCCTTCGACTTCTCGCTTTCCACCAGGGTGGTCACGATCAACGGCGACGGCGCGTTGCCGTAGAGAAGCAACGCGGGCTGCCCAGCAACTTTGGTCAGACCCACGAGCCATACTGAAATCTTGGCACGTTGCTCTCCTTCGGCAAGGTCAATCTGCAACTGCCGCGCGGCAGGAATCGCCCGCTCCACGACGAGAGGCGACAAGCGATGTGTCATCAGCATGCCGACCGCGACGATCTCACCGTCGCGCAAACCGGCAATCGACTCCTGCGAGAAGTTGGCATCGGGGATGATGAGGGCCGCCCGCTTGTCTCCCTCGATCCCTGCGGCAAGCTCGATCTTGGGAGCGACATCGATCGGTAGTTTCAGCTCGCCGATTGCACCCACGGCCAACTTCGCGATCTTCGACGCCTTGGCCGAGTCGATCGCCTGAATATCCTGCGCGGATGCCACAGGCACCGCCGCCCCCAACACGCACACCGTCAACAGCAGTTCACGCAACACCGTTAGCCCCCTTGTATATGCACGGCCTCAGAACGCCCATATCGCCCTACATCATCACCTCGATCGTCACCTCGTCTCGTCGCTTGCCGAGTGGCTGCCAAGTTGCCGTCCGAACGCGTTTAGGCGATCGAGCCCAAACACGCACACCACCACAGCCAGACACGCTCCGGCAACGCCCACAAAACCCAAACTTGCCCGCTCGGCGTAGCACGCCCACGCAAACTGCACCACGCACAAGAGAGCCACAAACAAGAGCGTCGGCCTCCGGCCAATCACACCAACCGCAAACGCCCCCAAGGGTGCGCCCAGGGCCACCACTGGTGCAGCTGCCAGCCAATTGCCCCACACGCCAGGCTCGAATCCCCCGGCACTCTGCCGCAACGCGACTCCCAGCACGGAGTTAAAAGCCATCGCCACCACGGAGGATGGAATCGCCACCTTGGGATCCACACGAAACGCCAAGACGAGCAACGCGTAGACCAGCATATCAACACCAACACCGGTGATGGCCACCACGGTGAGCCCAGCGACTAGCCCAGCGATGACGCCCACGAGAAACTCTCGCTTGCCGCTGTGCCCCGCGTTGCCGGTGGTGGCAAGCAACTCATCGAGCCGGGCGAGATGGAGTACGCCAAACGCAGCCCAAAACACCGCAAAGAGCAGTTTCACCCAGATGGCGGGCACCACAGGTGCGACCCACACGATCCCCAGCGGCAAGCCGACGAGCGATCCACACATCGATCCGGCGAGCATGCTCCATGCCAGTCGCTGGCGGCGACACAGAATAAAGATCGACGCACTCGTCATCCCGATCGCCTGAATGGCGAAACTAAAGTCGCGGCCGAGTGCTGCTGGCAGTCCATAGGCCAACACGAGAATCGGGAAGGCGACGGTGCCGCCTCCCATCGGCGTTGAGCCGGCCACATAACTTCCAAAGAGCATGGTGAGCGCAATCGCCCCATGCTTTCGAGCCTCAGCAGCCTGCCCTGGCTGCAGCATGAGCACCAGCCACGCAGCGTAGAACAATCCCAGCCAAACAAACCAGATCCATAGCCAGCCGTGCCGCTTCAGAGCACCCATCTCGCGTGCCATCGCTTTCAAGATCGCGTCTCGCTGCCCTCGGCCGGTTCGCTTCTCTTCAGGCCACGGGCATCGAAGGAAAACGCAGACGATCTGTATCTTCGCTGATTCCGTGGCTCAGCAACACGCGGCCCATTTTCCCTGGGCTCCTGGCGATTCTGCGAGCAGCCCCGACTTGCCAACGCGGCCGCGAGAGCACAGGCTAGACGGTCTTGATCTCATCGTTCCAGGGAGTTGCACGATGCTTACTGTCGATCTTTGCCGTGCCGTTCGCGGCGTCCTTGTTGTTTTGGCACTGAGCTGCGTGGTGCTGCCCGTCACCTCGTCACCGTCGTGTGCAGTCGCCGCTGAGAGCGAATCGGGGTGGGTGCACTGGTTTGGTGATGGCAGTCTGGAGGGCTTCCAGGTCGTCAGCGGAACCGCTACCTACGAGATCAAGGAAGGTGTCCTGATCGGCACGACCGCCGATGGCAGCCCCAACACGTTCCTGGCCACCAACGAGCCCATCGGCAACTTCGAACTGACCTTCGAAGTGCTCGTCGACGACGAACTCAACTCAGGCGTTCAGGTTCGCAGCCACCTTTCTCAGGAAGGGGACGCAGCAGCCGAGGGCTCAAAAAACGCCAACCCGCTCCCCCCAGGTCGGCTCTACGGGCCACAGTGCGAGATCGCGATCAACGGCACCGCAGGGGATTTCTGGGATGAGGCCCGTCGCGGCAACTGGTGGAGCGAACTGACGCAAACACAGTCGGTCCGCTCCGACGCTGCTCGTGCGGCCTTCGTCAAAGGGGAGTGGAACGCGTATCGGATTGTGGTGGAAGGGGACCACTACCGCAGTTGGGTCAACGACATAGCAACGGACGACTTACACCATCCCAACGATCCCAAGGGGCACATAGG
>JBMTLP010000266.1:0-5089 GCA_049433245.1 Pirellulales bacterium | reverse complement strand
GGGTCACACGGCTCTGCCGCACGAGTACCATCACATTCAGCGGACCGAATGAGTCTCGAGCGATTTCGGCGAGTGTGCCCTGCGGAACCCGCTCGTCAGGCGAGCCAAGGTTTTCGCACACGTATGCGTGAAAGGAATCGAGTCCTTCTTCAAGGAGTGTCTTGGCAACCAGCGGGGGCGTCCAGTGATCGCTCGTGAAGAGCCCCACCGTGTCGGCCTGACGGATGCGGTCGATCACTCGCTCAATCGATTGACCGGTGAGGTTGGCGAGGTAGGCGTCTTCCCAACTCTCCTTCACCCGGGCAAACGCCAACTGCATGCTGCTCACATGGGGAATCACATCAAAGCGATCTTTCCCCAACTTGGAACAGACGAACCTCGCCATCCCGTAGAAGAGCGGATCACCCGACGCGAGCACCACGGTGGGACGGCCAGCGGCCTGCTCCACTCGTTCCACCAGATCTTCGAGGTTCGCCGCCACGACAAGCCGTGAGCCAAGCGACGCTGGCAGCAGATCACGGCAGGTTTCAGCCCCGAGCAAAACCTCGGCGGCTTCTACGAGCCGCCGGGCCTGCCCTGTCATGCCTTCGATACCGTCGTCACCAATCCCGACGATCGACACCCGCTCTGCAGCCACGTGCTCTCCTCTTTGCGGTCAGTCGCAGCGACAGCGGAGCATGCCGACCGAGACCAGCAAGGCATCCTGATGCACCAACCAGAGTCTGGTCTTAGGCCTGGAACGAACTTCCACAACCGCAGCTCTTCTTGGCGTTGGGGTTGTTGAAGGTGAAGCCACGCTTGTCGATGCCCTCATGGAAATCGAGCGTCGTGCCATCGAGAAAGAGGTCGCTCTTCTTGTCGACCACAACCTTCACGCCATGCTGCTCTTCGAGGGAGTCGGCTTTGGGATCCCAAGCCGTGTCGAATCCAAGCGAATAAGAAAACCCGCTGCAGCCGCCCCCCTGAACGCCAATACGAAGCACCGTCTCATCAGCGAGCTTCTGATCGGCGATAATCTTCTTGACTTCCGAGGCAGCCTTTTCCGAAAGCATGATGGCCATGTTGTGGCAGCTCCAAACAAGTAGCGATTCAAATCAACAAGTCGTCGGCGCACAGACGGCGCTTACCTGGTAAGTGTATCCCGATCGCCGAAAGCGGCAAAGATCGCGAGGTTATGCCCGCAACCGCGCAACGGCCGCCGCGATCAAGTCCGCAGCCCGGTCGATTTCATCGGCGGTGGTGAACCGCGACAGCCCAAATCGCAGGCTCGCCCGGGCTTGATCATCGTCGAGCCCGAGCGCTCGCAGCACGTGGCTCGGCCGTGGACTCGCCGAAGAACAGGCACTGCCGCTGGAAACTGCAAGGTCTCCCTCTCCCAGTGTGGCAAGCAGGGTTTGGCCGTCGACGCCGCCAATCCGCACGTTGAGGTTTCCCGGCAGCCGCAGGCCTGGTGTGGTGAGCGACGGCCCATTCAGGTGGACATCCGGCACCAACTCGCACAGCCGCCGCCAGAGCCGGTCTCGAAGCGTCCCCATCGCTGCAGCGTCGGTCTCGAGCCGGGTGGTCGCTAACTCAGCCGCGACTCCCATGCCGACAATCCCCGGAACGTTGAGGGTGCCGCTGCGTAACCCTCGCTCCTGGCCGCCGCCAAAAACCTGCGGCGTCAGCCGGGCGACCCGCTCACGCCGCCGCACGAAGAGCGCCCCGATCCCCTTGGGGCCATGAAACTTGTGGGCCGAAAGGCTCATCAAGTCGGCCCCGAGTTCGTCGACCCGGATCGGCGTTTTCCCGAGTGCCTGCGCCGCATCGAGGTGGAGCAGAGCGCCGCAGGCATGCGTGATCTCGGCGGCGGCGGCAGCTGGCTGGATGGTGCCTATCTCGTTGTTTGCTAGAAGGAGGCTCACGAGAAACGTGCCGTCGACGCAGGCGCCGCGAAGTTCGTCGAGGTCAATCTGGCCGACCGCATCGGCCCCCTGCAACGCCACGCCGAGCAGGCTCACGTCGAAGCCCCCCGCTGCGAGATGCTCCAAGGGATCGAGCACAGCTGGATGCTCACTCACCCAACTCACGAGCCGCCCACCTTCGCGGCCTGGTCGCTCCGCCGATCCCAAGATTGCGAGGTTCGCGCTCTCTGTCGCCCCACTGGTGAAGATGATCTCGCGAGGAACTGCACCAACGGCCACGGCTACCTGCTCGCGTGCCCGCTCCACCGCCTCACGAGCCTCGCGCCCAAAGGCATGCGTGAGGCTGCCGGCATTGCCACAGTGATCGCCGAGCCACGGCAGCATCGCCTCGAGAACACGCGGATCAAGTCGAGTCGTCGCGTGGTTGTCGAGATAGATCGCCATGGCGACTTCAGTCTAACTCGCCGACAAGAGTTCGACGTCGAAGACGAGCGTGTCTCCCGGCTGAATGATCGACCCTGGGGGCGTGTTCCCGTAGGCCAAGTTTGCGGGAATGATCAGCGTACGCCGACCGCCAAGCCGCATGCCTGCCACGCCCTCATCCCAACCAGCAATCACCTGGCCTGCTCCCAACGTGAAGGTGAAGGGCGTGCCGCGTGTCCGCGAGCTATCAAAGACCTCGCCGTTTTGTCGGCTGCCGACGTAGTGCACGGTTACCGTCTGCCCACGTGCTGCCTCGGCACCGCTGCCCACGACCAGATCCCGGTACTGCAAGCCAGTGTCGGTGGTCACGAGAGGAATCACCCGCGGCCCAACGGTAGCAGCCCCAGCGAGGTGAGCAGGCGAGGCCAGTTGCAACGCACCGCGCAACACGCTCACCGTCTCGGTGAGGCGCCCCGATCGATCGTAGAGACGCGTGCCACTCGTTCCGCCGGCGCCCTGCAGACTGTACATGACGTCGATGCGACCATCCCCGTTGGTGTCGACGCCCGTTGAGTAGACGGGGACACTTCCGCCGGCTATATCGGCAAACGCAGCGTAACGCTGCAGCAACTGAGCAGAAGCCAGATCCGTTCGACCGGAGTAGACCGCCGTCACCGAACCGGCGTTCGCGCCAGCGGAGATCATAAGATCGTCGATCGAATCACCGTCGTAACGACCCGCCGAGATTGTCGCACCACCACTCTGGCCAAGCGGCTCGTCAGCGAACTCGCTGATCACAACCGGCACCACCGATACATCAAAGACTCGTGCAGGCTGGACCACACCAGGCCCACTCGTGACCGCGATCTCGTGAATGCCATCGGCAATCAACCTGTTGGCAGCCTGCCCGTTGGAGAACGTGCCCACATCGGCGGCAGCCACGCTCACACCGTTGATGTGCGAGGGGCCATACGGATCGAAGACCCGGTAGGGAACCGTTTCCCAGCCTGCCGCCCCAGCCAGCCCTCGGAACACCTGCACGCGACCACTTCCACGCAACTGACTCGTAATGAGCTCGTCGATTCCGTCGCCGTCCACATCACCGGTAGCCAGGCTCACCCCCGCCCAGAATGTCGCGCCGTAAGGAACCACGCGAAGCGATGTGCGCTCAACGCCCGACAGATCAAAGACCCGGATCTCGCCAACTCGACCAAGGCCCGCAGCAGCCAGCACCTCGGGGATACCATCGCCGTCAACATCCGACATCACGGTACGGACGCCTCCGCGAAATCCTGGCTCGAATGCCAGAAACTGCGAGACGATTTGCCCCGTCTGCGGATCGACAATTGTGACAGTTGGATCGCTGTAGCAGTCGATGTCCGTGCCCACTGAGATCAGCGGCCGATAGTCGGTATCACTGGCGTGGTTGTCGAGCAGGTTGACTTCGACGTTTTCCGTAGAGGCCGTCACACTCACGGTCATGGTCTGCGAGTTGGTGGCGTCGGTATCGATTGGCCCGCGAAGGGTGTAGATCACCGCCCCACCGGGAAGCAGCGTGACGGGGGTGTCGATGCCATCATCCGCATCGCTTTCCCCCGAAGCCGCCCCCAGCGAACCGGGCGAGTAGGTGGCGGTCCACATGGCCGACGGCATGCCCTGCGGCAGCGTCGCCTGCACTCGGGCATTCACGGCCGCACCTGGGCCCGAGTTGGTCACGATCACGGTGTAGACCGCATCGCTTCCTGCCAGATAGGTCTCGCGACCATCGGTCACCGTGACATGCAGATCGATCTCATCATCCACCGCTGTCGAATCAGTCGCCTGATTGTTGTCAGGATCAGGGTCGTCGAAGCCCGTCGGTGGCGTAATCCTCGCGGTATTCAGCACAACTCCCGTCGCGGTAGCGGCGATGCGGGCCGTGATCGTGAAGGTGGCCGTTCCGCCCGCGCGGAGCGTCAGGTCGCTGGCGTTGATCGAGCCGCTCCCACTCTCAGGTCCACTGGATCCGTCTGAGTAGGCCGCGGTCCAAAGAGCGGAGACGAGGTCGGAGGAGAGTTGGTCGGTCAGCGTCGTCCCCACCGCATCACTTGGGCCTGTGTTGGCGACCGTGATCGCGTAGGTCACGCTGTCTCCACCCGCCACGATGGCCAATCCGTCCGTTTTCGTGATTGAAAGGTCGCCGGTTGGTACCAGTGTCGTCGTGTCGGTGGCCGTGTTGTTACTCGGGTCGCTGTCAGGGAACGGCGACTCGACCGAAGCAGTGACGGTGTTGCTCAGCGTACCGGTTGCGAACGGAGCGATCATGCCGGTGAGGCTGAAGGTCGCCGTCCCACCCGCCAGCAGATCGATATCCTCGACAATGCCGACTAAGTTGCCCGTCGCACTCGTTGGCCCGCTCGACCCCGCGGAATACATCGCCGTCCAACGGACATCGGTCATGTCGTCCGGAGTGAGGTCGATGACCTTCACACCGATCGCGTCGCGTTGGCCCACGTTGCGCACCACGATCGTGTACTCGATCGCTGTGCCTGGAATCGCGGTGGTCTGGTTGTCGGTCTTGGTGACTTCCAAATCTGGATAGACCGCGAGAGCGTCAATCTCGGTGTCCGTGTTGTTGTCTGGATTTTCGTCCTCGCCGTTGCTGCCATCGTCGGCGATGCTTGCGGTGTTTTCGATCGTGGCCTGCGTCGCGTTGAACGTCGCGTCAGCGACCAGCACCAGGTTCACCGAACCGCTGTCACCGGCAGCGAGATTGCCGACTG
>JBMTLP010000265.1:0-5107 GCA_049433245.1 Pirellulales bacterium | reverse complement strand
GGTGAGCGAGATCTTCGAAGACGTTTCGCGGGGCGTGCGGTTTGTGCGGACGCATGCGCGTGACTACGGCATTGATCCAGCCAAGATTGGCATAACGGGGGGCAGCGCAGGGGGGCACCTCTCGTTGATGCTGGCCACTCGCGGGGGGCCCGGGCCCGCTGATGCCGACGACCCGGTCAGTCGGGCGAGCAGCGAAGTGCAGTCCGTCGCGATCTTCTATCCCGTGACCGACCTCACCGACCTCACTGGCTCGACGGAGTACGCCGGCGAAGGGCAGCCGCCGAAGAGTTTCCTCAAGGCCTTCCGCCAAGATCCAGTTGACTTGCCATCGTGGCAAACCACCTCTCTCGAACTCTCGCCGATCAAGCACCTCACAGCAGACCTTCCGCCAACCCTGATCTACCACGGCAACGCCGACACGCTGGTGCCGTTCAGCCAGTCCAAGCGGTTTATCGATGAGGCTCAGACCCTCGGCTGTACCGCCACGCTCAAGGAAGTTCCCAATGCGGGCCACGGCTGGCTCTCGATGCCGCTCGACATCATGGCGTTTGCGGGTTGGTTCGACCGCACCCTGAAACCCTAAGCGCACGCACGCGCAACCCACGCCCACATCCGCCTTTATGGAGCCTCTGCACATGACAACCTTTTTCCGACTCGCTCAAGCAGTTCCCTGCCTGCTGGCCGGACTGGTTTGGTGCGTGTTGCCAACCGCGACCGAGGCATCGGCCTGCGACTACGCTATCGTCGTCTCTGAGACCACGCTGGCGGATCCAGCCTGGCGAATGGTCGTCGACTCGCTCGTCTCGAAGCATCAGCAGCGAGAGCCCCGCGTGCTGATCCACCGCCAGCAAGGGCTGGCCGGGGTCGCTGCCGAACTCGCGGCCTGCATGCCCGCCTTCACCTGCTTCGTGGCCACGCCTACCGAAGCCTCTCGAGAGTTCATCGCTGAGGTCCATCAGCTCACTCGTGCACTCGACGAAGATCCCTACACCGACACGCTCTGGGGAATCCTGACCGGCTTCGACGCGGAAAACGCCCTCCGCATCGCCCGTCGAGAGGAGCCGCTCGTGATTGAGCAGGTCACGTCTGGCACCGAACTCGCCATGGACCGAGTTGTCGAGGGGGCATGGTTTTCCGAACTTGAGCAGAATCTGATGGTTGTGAAGCAACGCGGCGAGGAGGCCCGCCAGGCCCATGCCGATGACGACACCACCGCTGCGATCGCTGCTCGACTCAGCGACGGCTCTACCGATCTGTTTGTCACCTCTGGCCACGCCACCGAGCGCGACTGGCAGATTGGCTTCCGCTTTCGCAACGGTTCCTTTCGCTCCAATGGTGGGGCGTTGTTTGGCGTCGACTCGGCGGGTCATCGGTTTCCCATCGAATCGAGCAACGCCAAGGTGTGGCTCCCGATTGGCAACTGCCTGGCAGGCCACATCGACGGCACCGACGCGTTGGCCTTGGCCTTCATGAACGCTGCCGGCGTGCATCAAATGCTGGGCTACACCGTGCCAACGTGGTTTGGCTACGCCGGCTGGGGCTGCCTCGATTACTTCGTCGAGCAACCCGGTCGCTACAGCCTCACGGAAGCCTTTCATGCCAATCAGCATGCCTTGATTCACGAGATCAGCAGGCTCGAAGGGGAGCCGCAACCGCCTGCCAGCCTCCGCGGGCTACGCTTCGATCGCGACGTGGTGGCCTTTTATGGCGATCCTGCCTGGGAGGCTCGCATGGCACCCGGCCCGCTCAACTACACACAGACCCTGCGGAGTGAGCAGCGAGCCGATGGGCGCATCGAGATCCTCCTCGAGATCGAGCCCGCGCGAGGACGCGACTCCTTTCTGCCGGTCAACACGAACGGCTCACAGCGAGGTGGCCGACCCATCGTGGCGTTTCTCCCCGAGAGGCTGCTCGCTCGTGAGCTTCACGATGGCGAGCATCTGCACCCGGTGTTGACGGATCGGTTTGTTCTGATTCCCAACCCTGGTCCCGACTTCGATGGACAGGGATTTCGGTTGGTCTTCTCTGGGCTACCGGTGGTATCTGAAAGTGAAAAGGATGCGACGTGACCGCTGCGTGCCAGGATGAGGTTCTCACACGGCTCACCACATGGACCGGCCTGCCGCCCGAGTTTGCTTCCACAGCCCCTGGCCGCATCAACCTGATTGGCGAGCATGTGGACTACCAAGGCGGCCTGGTCCTGCCGGCGGCGATCAACCTCGGGGTATCGGCGGCGGCTGTCCGGCTGGAACAGCCCGTGCTCCGCTTGCAAACGTCGTTTCGCGGCGGCGCGGAAGTCGAAGTGCCTCTCGATGCGCTCGTCCCGCGCAAGGGAGCCGACGCTTGGGCCAACTATGCCCTGGGAGTCGTGGCGTGTTATCGGCAAGCTGGCCATCAGACCGGGGGGCTGGCGATCGCCTTCGAGGCTTCGCTGCCTGCTGGTGCTGGCTTAAGCAGCAGTGCCGCCTTTGAGGCAGCGACGGCGATGATCATCGAACAGTCGCTCGATCTCACGCTCTCCCCGCGCGATCGTGCCCTGCTCTGCCAGCGCGCCGAACATACCTACGCGGGCGTTCCCTGCGGGATCATGGACCAATTGGCGGTCAACGCAGGCCTGCCAGGGCATGCCCTGTTGATCGACTGCCAATCGCTCACGGTGACGCCCGCTCCGTTGCCCCACGAGGTGGGGATGGTGGTCGTCGACAGCGGTGTTCACCATGCGCTGGCCGACGGTGAATACGCCAAGCGCCGCGCCGACTGTGAACAGGCGGCCGACATCCTCCAGGTTGGATGCTTGCGAGAAACTTCGCTGGCAGCCGTGGAGGCGGCTCGTAGCACCCTCGGCGAGCGTGTCTTTCGGCGAGCGCGGCATGTCGTCACCGAGATCGAGCGCACGCGTCGTTGTGCAACCGCCATGGCGGCCGGGGATCTTCACACGACCGGACAGCTGATGGCAGCCAGTCACGCCTCGCTCCGCGACGACTACGAGGTCAGCTGTCCTGAGCTCGACACGCTGGTTGGCATAGCGAATGCTCTTGGAATCCCTGGGGCACGCATGATGGGAGGTGGGTTTGGCGGCAGCACGATTCAGTTGGTGCCCGCCGCCCGAGCAGTCGAGCTTGCCGCTGCGATCGAAGCCGCTGCCAGAGATCAAGGGCTTCGCGCGTCGGCGTTCCCGGTGAACGCTGCGGCTGCGGCCGCGCCGCTTGTGTTGTAGCCCCGTCCGGCCGATCATCGTTTCGGGTTCGAGCCCATGCGCTTGTCTGCTCGTCTTTCGATTCTGCAGTTTTTTGAGAGGTGCCCATCGTGACATTCCGCCAGTTGTTCTGCCTGTCTTCATTGGTCGTGGGCGTGGGTGCGTTCCTCTCCTCAGGCAGCGCAGCGTCGGTGGCTCGGGCTGAGTTCACCGATCCCGCCTGGCAGTACACGACCAAGGCTCCCGCCGCCGGCTGGGAGAAGCCGGGGTTTGACGACTCGGCTTGGAAGACCGGCTTTGGTGGGTTTGGGGACCCCTCCACCCCGGGTTCCCGCGTGAGCACCACCTGGTACACGCCTGAAATCTGGCTGCGACGGACGGTCGAGCTGGCGAGCGTGCCCGCTGAGCCCGCGCTCCTGATCCACCACGACGAAGACGCCACCGTGTTTATCAACGGGGTGAAGGCAGCCACCTTCGAGGGCTTCATCACGGAGTTTCGCGTGCAGCGGCTCGACGCTGCCGCGGCAAAACTCTTGCAGGCGGGCAGCAACCTGATCGCCGTCCACTGCACTCAAACGGGTGGCGGCCAGTCAATCGACGTGCACATTGTCGACGCTGCTGCGGTCCCCCAACTGCCTCCCGCCAAGCGGGCCGAACAGCCGTTTGTGTCAGAGCTGATCACCCGCTGGGGACGTGAGGTCACCGCCGAAAACGCCTGGCGAGAGTACCCCCGCCCACAGCTCGTGCGCAGCAACTGGACAAACCTCAACGGTCACTGGAACTACGCGATCACCCCCGACAGCGAGGAGGCCGCACCGTCGGAAAAAAACTGGGACGGCAAGATTCTCGTGCCGTTTGCGGTTGAGTCGAAGCTCTCGGGGGTGCAGCGGCTGCTCCACGAAGACCAGGCTCTGTGGTACGCGCGTCCGATCGACGCCAAGACCAAGGCAGGCCATCGCACCCTGCTGCACTTCGAAGCCTGCGACTACCGCATGACGGCGTGGGTCAACGGCATTGAAGTGGGCCAGCACACAGGTGGAAACCTGCCCTTCAGTTTCGATATCACCGACGCACTTGCTGGAGCAGCGGCAAGCGATGCCACCGCCGGCCAACTCATCGTTCGCGTGCAGGACGCCACCGCCGATTACCAACTGCGGGGCAAACAGCATGTGAACCCGCACGGCATCTTCTATACCCAAGTCTCCGGTCTGTATGGCACCGTCTGGCTTGAGGAGGTGCCCGCCACCTACCTGCGAGACATCACGGTGGAAACGAGCTGCGACGGTCAGGTGACGTTCATGCTCGATGTGGTGGGCTCGCCCCAGGAGATTGAGATGGTGGCGTCGCTGGGCGGCAAGCCAGTCGCCACTGCGGAAGTCACCGATGCCGGTGAGCCAATCACGCTGAGCATTCCCAATCCCCAACTCTGGAGTCCAGAGTCACCCACGCTTTACGACCTTGCCATCCGCATTGGCGATGATCGCGTGCAGAGTTACTTCGGCATCCGTGAAGTGGGGCGCGAGCAAGACGAAGAAGGTCACTGGCGGTTCACCCTCAACGGTCAACCGATCTTCCACTTCGGGCCGCTCGACCAGGGCTGGTGGCCAGACGGCCTGCTCACCCCTCCGTCCGACGAGGCCATGCGGTGGGATGTCGACTATCTCAAGGCGGCCGGCTTCAACATGATCCGCAAGCACATCAAAGTTGAGCCCCGCCGCTTCTATGCCTACTGCGACCAGATCGGGATGCTCCTCTGGCAGGATCATGTGGCCGGGTTTCCCAATCCACCCTGGACTCGTCTCGACCCCAATCCCAAGGATCGCGAGTGGCCTGAGTTTGCCCGCACGCAGTTCATGGCTGAACTCGAAACGATGATCAACCAGCTTGACACGCACCCGAGCATCGTCGTCT
>JBMTLP010000264.1:0-5108 GCA_049433245.1 Pirellulales bacterium | reverse complement strand
GCAGACGAGACCTGTTTGATCGCTTTCACCTGAGAGGCTTCCGGTTCGAGCCGCTTGTAAAAGGTGTCGAGCGGATAGCAGCCGCTTCGCAGGCCATGGCGGGGCGCGGTCGTGCAATCGCTGAACGTTCGGCAGATGCCGCCGCGGCTAAGCACACGGCCGGCAAGCACATCCGCAGGGAACTCCGGATAGGAGAGCACCATCCGTCCCACACCCACGATGTCGATCCACCCCTCGCGAACCGCTGCTTGGGCCACGTGCGGCAAAAACTCCTGCAGGTAGGTGTAGCCTGACCCCACCAGCGGAAGGTTCGGTACGGCGGCTTTCGCCTGCCGTGCTGCATCCAGTTGCCGGAACACGCCCACGAGCGGGTCTTCCGGAGGCGGGTAGCCATCGGATGGGGGAAAGAATGCCGGTCGCAAGAGATGCGGCGTGGCGTAGGGACAGCCTGCTGAGAGGTTGACCGCAGCCACCCCGCGGTCTTGCAGCATCCGCAGCAGGGCAATCGGTTCTTCAAGGTTGAACTCGCGGGGATCGGTTTCGTCCACGCCAAAACCCGCGTCGTAGGGTACCACGCCGTCGAGTGGCCACGGCTCACCGCGCCCGTCCACGTGCCGCCAAGGAATCGTGTCGAACAGGGACAGCCGCACCCCCACAAGCAGCCTGGGGCACGCTTCACGAACCCGCTCGATGATCGAAAGCAGGAGTCGGCTGCGGCCGGCAAGATCACCCCCGTAGCGGCCGGGGCGACGTCGCGCCGCAAGGAACTCATTCACCAAATAGCCATGGCAGCTCTTGATGTCGACCATGTCGAAGCCAGCAGCAGCCGCGTTCGACGCCGCTTCGACATACCGATCGATGAGCGAATCCACCTCGGCATCCGTGAGCACGCACGCGGCATCGTCGGGATCCACACCGTGACGGGCATCGAGCACGGGATGGTGAAACGCAATCCGCGAACGTCGCCCGGCGGGTGTGGGCTGCGAGAAGCGACCGGAGTGGGTCAGTTGCAAGGCCACGATCAGGTCGTCGGTGGACCCGTAGGCAGCCCGGTGGGCCTCGGTGGCGGCAGCGAGTAACTTCGTGAAACCGTCCCGGCCGCATGACGGAGCCACGAGTTGTCGTGGATTGGCCCGAGCATCAGGAACGACGGCAACCGCCTCGCCCCCCCAGATCAGTTTGGCTCCGCTGGCACCGAAGTTGTGCCACCGCCGCAGGAGGATCTCGGTCGGTTGACCCTCGGCAGACGCATCCCAGCCTTCCATCGGATGGATGGCAAAGCGGTTGCCAGCGGTGCGGTGGCCGAGGGTGATCGGCTGTGCGAGCGGCGAGCCGCCGCTGGCAGTCAGCGGAGATTCGTCGAATGGGAGAACAACGCTCAGAGACTGCAGATGCTCGCGAAACGACTGGGTGTCTCGAAACCGGGCGATCCTGGGAAACATCAACAGCTCCGCTCTGTGCTCTGCCTTCCGGCGATTCCACCTACTGGTCTGCAGGAGCCGCAGGATAACGAAATCGCCGCGTCGATTCTGTGTGCTCGGCGAGATCGTCTTGGCTCGACCAGGTGGGCTTCATCTGCCGCTTGGCGTAAAGCCCCTCGGCTTGGTCGACGTAGTGCGGGGAGTCGGCGTGCCCTGACTGCCCCCACGGGGTGCAGGTCATGCTGCGGACACCGTTGCCGTCAAAGAACATGAGGATCATGGCCATCGAGCCGCTGTTGGCGATGTAGCGACCTGGCTGCTGCTTGTCTTCAGTGCTCCGCACATCGAAGAGCGTCTCGGAGAAGTTGGCCTCCTTGTTGCCCGATTGGTAGTCAGCGCCACCGCAGGGGAAGTACACACCACCACGGCCGACCACATGGACCTCGCCCCAGGGCACATCCCAGCGACCGTAGCGTTCGCTGAGCTCACTGATGGTGCGGTCAAACAATTTGAGCAGCTGCTTTCGAGTGTCGCTGGGGAGTGGCTCACCCTGCCCGAGGGGCGTCAGGTCGAGCTCGTTTCCGCAGGCAAGCCGCCAAAACTTCAGCAGCACCGTGGCGGTTTGCTCGGGTGTGTACTCACCGTCCCAGGCGAGGATCGCGTCGGCCGCCTGTCGGGTGACGCTGTCTGCAGCGACGGGCGGATCCGCCTCAGCGATGGCTCCACGGAGTTCGGCTTGCCACCGCTCCGCCAGGCCGTCGTGGATGTCGAGCGTGTAGGAAACTGCGTCTTCCACCGTCACCGCGTCGTTGTTGGCGAGCAGTTCGACTGTCCGCTGGCCACGTGGGTTGTTGCTGTCCCAACTGACGTTGTAGATGTACTCGGGATACTTGTCGGGCGTCAGCGGCGAGTCGACCATCATGTTGGCCGGGCTGATGTTGCAGTTCTGCATATAGCCCTGGGATGGGTTGACGATCTTCACGAGATCTTCCTGGGGGTGGATGCCTTTCCAGGCGGTGGCGCTCGTGGTGCCATCCACCGGCCGCGACCAGTCATGGCCCTCGGGGCGGACGGGCGTGGCCCCATTGCGGACGTACGAGATGTTCCCGTGGACGTCAGCGCTCATCACGTTCTGCTCGTTGTATTGATGCAGGGCGAGCGCGTCGTTGAGTTCAAACACGCTCGTCGCTCGATTCATGCGATCAAACTGGTCGTAGAGCCCCGTCTGATCCATGTAGGGGGAGGCGCCGACGTAGGCGACCCCTGCTTCCATGTCGGGTTCGCTGATCACCGGGCCGAGATGGGTGAAAAAGGCTGGCTTCGTGACCACTCCACGATCTTTGACCCTGATCTGGAACACCTTCATCTCCACTGGCCGCCACTCACCGTCGTACTCGTACACCGGCAGCGGGTTGAGTTTGAACTTCATGCGGTAAACGTCGGAGGTATCTGGGCCGCCCGTGGTGAGCGCCCAGCCCACCTTGGCGTTGTGACCGATGGCGAGCATGGGAGAGCCGATCAGGTAATAGCCGCAGGCATGCAGATCACCGGCGTGCACGCGCGCCTCGTAGAGCACTGCCAAGCCTTCCCAAGTGAGGTGCGGATCGGACAGCAGGATCGCCGAACCGTCCGCGCTGCGTGCTGGTGACACAGCCCACTGATTGCTTCCTGCTGCCGGCCGCGCCCGCTCCTCGCGATTGTTGAGGTCGCCCATGATCGTGCCGATCGGCCACCGCAAAATCATCGCACGTCCAACCGCGAGCGGATGCCAGGGCTCCACGTCCACCGCGATATCGGCGGCCTCATCAGGATGTTCCGCTATGTAGGCCTTGATGCCGTCGGTAAACGCTGCGACGTTCGCACGCAGGTGTGCCGGGGCGGTTTCTAAATACGCCTTGTGAATGGTGTCGTTGCCTGTCAGTCGCATCAGGTAGTCCTGCTCAAGCACCGACTCCCCTTCCACCTCAGCCAACCGTCCCGTGGCCGTGCGGATCGCGGTGTAGATGTCGGCTAAGCGGTCTTCAGCCTGGGCGTAGCCGAGGGCAAAAAACGCCGCGGGTTCTGTGTCGCCGATCGCGTGTGGCACGCCCCAGGTATCGCGGACGAGGGTGGCCTCAGCGGCTGTGGCGGTGGCGTCACTGCCTGCCAGGAATGCTCCGAGGGGAGCGGCTGCAAGCCAAGCCGATGCTGAGTAGAGAGCAGCACGAACCGAGCGGGTTCTTGGAAAAGCAGCCATGAGCACGCCTCTGCAAAAAAGACGATGGATCGCCGGAAAAACCTTTCCCCAACCGCATCAAAGTAGGCTCTCGCCCCTCGACTTCACAAGTCAGGCCGAGATTGCTGGCGGTCGACGTTTGCCTCGCCCCTGGCATTCGCCACGTGATGGTCGGCATACTGCGGACATGCATGACAACGATCCTCACCGTCTCAGCGATCTCGATCCCGCGCACCCGCTGCGGCTTCTCGCACCATGCCGCCGGATTCGAGGCATCTCCGCGGTGCTGCTGCCCTTCACCCCCTCAGGCGACGTGGACTATGACGGGCTCGCCGCTCACGTGCAGCGGACCGCTGCGGCCGGCATCGTGCCCGCAGTCAACATGGACACCGGCTACGGCCATCTTCTCGACAACGGCACTCGCCGTCGTGTGCTCGAGGTGGCGCGGGACGTTGTCGGAACCGCGTCAGGCTTGCCCTTCGGTGGGCTCGTGGCGGGGGCGTGCGTTGTCGATGAAGCCGGGGCGGCTTTTGACGAACAGGCCTACGCTGCGCAGTTGAGCATGATCACCGCGGCGGACGCGACGCCGGTGATTTTTCCATCGTGGGGCCTCAACAGCGGGGAGGATCGGGATGTCGTCGCCCGTCTGACCGTCCTGGCCAAGCACAGCCCGCAGTTTATCGGGTTTGAGTTGGCAAAGGCGTTCCATCCCGCCGGGCGGGTGCTCTCCCTGGAGGCGTATCAATCGCTGATGGAGATACCGAACTGCCTCGGTGCCAAGCACTCGTCGCTCTCGAGGCGGCTGGAGTGGGATCGCCTCGCTCTGCGAAACCGGGTACGACCCAACTTCCATGTGTTCACCGGAAATGATCTCGCCATCGACATGGTCCGCTATGGCAGCGATTGGCTGCTCGGCCTGTCGACCGCATGGCCGGAGGCGTTTGCCCTCCGCGATCAATGGTGGGCGGAGGGGGACCGACGCTTCGATGAGCTCGACGACTGCCTGCAGGCCCTCGGCGACTTTGCGTTTCGGTGGCCGGTGCCCGCCTATAAGCACTCGATGGCGCAGTTTCTCGCTCTCCGCGGGCTGATCGGCTGTGATGCCACCCATCCCGGCAGCCTCCCGCGGCCGAGTGTCGACCGCGATGTGCTCGCAGGCTTGCGAGACCGGATCGAGGCTGCGATCGCCGCTACGCCAGAATGCCGCTGACAAGCTCGCCGTGAATGTCGGTCAAGCGGTAATCGCGCCCCTGATGGCGAAACGTCAGCCGCGTGTGGTCGAGGCCGAGCAGATGCAGGATCGTGGCATTGAGATCATGCACGTGCACTGGGTTTTCGGTGATCGTGAAGCCGAGCTCGTCTGAAGCGCCGTAAGATGTTGCTTGCTTGGTGCCGCCACCGGCAAGCCACATGGTGAAGGCATCTTTGTGATGGTCGCGCCCGGCTTTGGTGGTCTCGCCGCTGCCGTGCTC
>JBMTLP010000263.1:0-5122 GCA_049433245.1 Pirellulales bacterium | reverse complement strand
TGAGAAAGAAGACGGCCGCACCGTCCTTGGTAGTCACAACTTTCTGATGGCAGCCAGTCACGTCGCGCACGACTGCGAGATCGGTGATCACGTGACGATTGCCAATGGCACGCTGCTTGGTGGCCACGTGCGAGTGGAATCGCACGCGTCGCTGTCGGGAGCGGTTGCTGTTCACCACTTTGTGAGGATCGGTGGATGGTCGTTTGTGGCCGGCCTCAGTCGCGTGCTGCAAGACATCCCGCCGTTCATGCTGGCCGAGGGAATGCCGGCCCGTCCGCGCTGCGCCAACCTCGTGGCGCTCCGCCGAGGCGGCTTTGCTCAGTTTGAGATGGAGGCCATCGTTGAGGCACATCGGCTGCTCTACCGGGCCAAAGTCGGGCTGTCTGCAACCCGCGAGATTCTTGAGACTCATCAGCAGCTTGTGCCGCAAGTGGAGGAGCTGCTGACGTTCATTGCCACCCAGCAAGAGGGGCGGCATGGACGGGCGCTAGAAAAACGGAGAGCTGCATGACGAAGACCCGTATCGCTGTGGTGGGCTGTGGCCACCTGGGCACGATTCACGCTCGGCTGCTCTCGGCTCGCGAAGATGTGGAACTCGTGGCCGTGGCGGACCCCTCGCCCGAAGCGGGGCCCCGCGTGGCCGAGGCGAACGGCTGCCGCTGGGTGAGCGACCCTGCGGGCCTGGTTGGACATGTCGACGCGGCTGTTGTCGCCGCGCCCACTGGTTTGCATGAGCGGGTGGTGCTGCCGTTGCTTGAGAAGGGCATCCACGTGCTCGTCGAGAAGCCGATTGCGGCGGAACTGGCTGAAGCAGATCGCATGGTGGAGGCGGCCCATCGCTTTGGTTGCACCGTTGCCGTGGGACATGTCGAGCGCTTCAACCCAGCATGGCAAACCGCGCGTGGTGCCATCGGTCAGGCGATCACCGTGGATTCGAAACGGCTTGCCCCGTTCACCTACCGCTCGCTGGACGTGGGCGTCGTGCTGGACCTCATGATCCACGACATCGATCTCGTGTTGTCGCTCGATCCAGGTCGGCTCGTGTCGGTGCAGGCGAGGGGCCTCGCCGCGACCGGCGGGCATGAGGATGTGATGCATGCCCAACTGGGATTCAGTTCGGGCCTCGTGGCCAACCTGTCTGCATCTCGGATCAATCCCAAACTGGATCGATCGATCTCCGTGATGTCGGCAGACTCGATCGTGACCGTCGACTTCAATGCCAAGGCCGTGTGCCTCGTGGAACCGACGGAGATGGTGCGACGGGGGCTGTACTCTGCTGCCGCCGTGCCTCAAAGCGAATGGGCTGCCCGGAAGGAAACGTTCTTCCGCGATGTCCTGTCGGAGACCACGCTCACCGTGCCAGACGGCAACGCCCTCGTGGCCGAGCACGAGGACTTCCTGCGGGCGATCCGCACGAACACGTCGCCAACGGTGGGGGCAGAGCAGGGCCGCGACGCGCTCGATGTGGCCTTCCGGGTGCTGGAAGCGGCGGATGTGCAGCAGTTTGGGGCTGCGCCCGCGAGCCGTCCTTGGAAGCGGGCGGCGTAAGTTGGACGCGCGGGGCGTCCCAATGCCCGCGGGCGGGACGTTCGCGGCGGGCATCGTGCCCGCCGCTCTCTGCATGTCCGCTGCGCTTTCGCCCTCCGGGCTTCGCTTGCTCCCATAGCCCCGCCCGTGGGCACCGGGCCGCCCCTCGCTACGGGTTTGAGGACGGCCTGTACGGCCGCCACCGGCGGCGGACTGCGGCCGAGGGTGGAGGATGGTGGTCGGGGAACGTTCTTGGGCGGAAGCCGGCTAGGCGAGGTCGCGGTCTTGGAAGAGGACGAGGGCGACCAGCAGGGCCACGGTGGCGTAAAGGCCGGCGTAGATCGCGGCCCAGCCAAGGTAGTTCCACGGAACCGGCACACCGCCGACGACGGCAGCCTCGATCGTGAAGTGATCGAGAACCGGTAATAGCGTGGCGAAGAACTGCCCCACGAATCGCACGATGGCAAACTTGCCCACGCTTGACTGCACCACCAGCGGCACAAGGTGCCCCAGGGTGTAGACCGCGAAGCAGATAATCATGTTGGGCACGAGGCCGAGACGTGTCGACACCGCCACGCTCACCGCAGCCAGGAGCGAGGCTTCCAGGAAGGAGAGGGTGAGGCCCGGAATGATCGTGATCATTTCATCCGCGCAATCACGCCAAATCGGATCGGTCGCAGACGACTCGCGGGCGTCGTAGATCACCTTAAAACTCGTCGAAGCCATGAGCACGCTGCCAAGGAGCAGCACGATCAGCATGACCGCGAGGGTGAGGCCAACATACTTGCCGATCACAAACTGCTGACGGTTGAGTGGCTTGGAGAGCACTGTCAGGGCCGTGCGACCTTCGATTTCCTCAGCAACGGTCAGGCTGGCTGTCCAGATCACCACGAGCAAAGACAGCACCTTCACGAGCGTGAGCCCGCTGTCTTTGAACATTTTCACGTCCTCGCCGAACGTGTTGTAGGGGATCACGATGAACGTGATGATCGCCACCGTGCCCACGACGAGCGCTACGAGGAACACCGGCTGCGCCACGGCTTCCTTCACGGTGACCGCCGCCACCGCCGCGATCCGTGGCAGGAAGAGCCGCAACACCACGTGGAAGGCGAGGATCGAGAGGACCACGATCACCGTCCAGGGAAGGATCGCCACCTCCGGATACTCAGGCACGAGCGTCGAGCGGACGCTCAGGGTGGCTGGTTCACTGCTGGGGTTGGTGACCTCAAGCTTGGCGCGAACACCCAAAAACGGGCTGGCGTCTCCTTCGGATCGGGACCACTCCCACGGTGTGTCGGGGAGAAGGTCGACGTCGGGCACCTTGAGAAGGGCAAAACCGGCGATCGGCTGTTGTGTTCGAACCAGGAGGGGACGATCACTCTGCATGCCGAAGGATGCAAGTTCTTGCGGGCGCAGGTCGAGTTCGTAGGTCTTCAACTCGGTGTTGGCAGGAATCTCGAGCGCGACGGTCTCTTCGCCGGCGGTCACCAGGCGGCTGAGCGAACGGGTCATCTGATCGAGCGGCACGAGAGGCGTCAGCGCCACAGCAACTGCCGAGAGACCCATCAGGAGCCACGCCATGGGGCCCAAGAAACCTTCAGACAGGCTGGCTCGCAGCTCGTTGGCCGCCTTCGGCGCCACGATTTTCAGCACACTCCACAACAAAACAGCCACCAACGCGGCGGTCAGGCTGCCTGCACAGAACAGCCAAATCGGAGGAAGCGCAGTGAGCGAACGGTTGGCGAAGAGCAGTCCCATAGTTCCCATCGCGTTAGTGTGATTTCGAGGACGGAGTCACGGAAGTCTCCCCATCCACCGTTTCGGATTCTAGCGGACCTGCGAGCACTGTGGCATGGCTTCCCGAAAGTGGCCAGCGTTCGGCTAACCTGCCGAGATCCACTCCCGAGAGTTGCTCCACGACCGCGAGATCGTCGGCCACGGAACGGTACCGGCGAGAGTGGGCCCACTCCAACCCTACCCCAAAGAGCCGGCGACGAGCCCGTTCTCCGGAAATCACGATCCGTGAGGCAAGTTTACTTCGAGCCTGCTCCATTTCCGCGGCGGTCAGCCCATGCGTGGTGACCTCCGTCAGGATTTCCTCGGTTCGTTCGAGAATTTCCTCGATCGATTCGGCATCTGAGGAGAGTTGCACGGCAAACGCCCCCGTGTCGAGAAACTCCTGATGGTGGCAGGACGCGTAGTCGGCGGCCCCGGAGTCGATGAATTCCCAATAAAAACGGCTGCCAGACTCGTCCCCCAGCATCATCGCCAGCCACTTCGCCGCATAGCGATCCGGGTCGTCACCGTCGGGACCGGCCGAGAACCGGATCACGTATTCCAGGGCGGCCGCCTCGCGAACAATCTGTTGGCGGATGAATTCGGTGCCGCCACCGCAGGTCCGCGGCGGCCGCGGGGTGACCCGCGAAACGGACGGGCAGGGCTCCCAGTCGCCGCAGATGCGTTTTGCCGTTTCAACGAGGTCAGCAAAATCGACCGCACCTGTGGCAGCCAACACGATGTTGCCTGGGGCGTAGCGTTGGCGGTGGTAGTCGCGCATCCCTTCCACGGTGATGCCCCGCACCGAGTCGAGGGTGCCCAGCACACTGCGAGCAGCCGGATGACCGGCAAAAAACGCAGCCCGGCACACGTCGTCAGCACCGAACGGGGGCTGATCGTCGTACATCTGGATCTCTTCGAGGATGACCAGCTTCTCGGTCTCGAAGTCTTCTTCACGGAGGGCCGGCCGCAGGATCTGGCCGATCAATTCGGTGGCCGCTCGTTGGTGCTCCGGCAGCACGCTCGCGTAGTAGACGGTGTCTTCCTCGCTCGTGAAGGCGTTGGCCGCGGCGCCGAGATCGTCGAACCGACGATTGATGTCGTCGGCCGACAGTTTGTCGGTGCCCTTAAACACCATGTGCTCCAGGAAGTGGCTCACTCCCCAGATCGGATCGCTCTCATCACGAGAGCCGGTGTTGACGAAGAACCCAACGCTCGTGGAGAGGGCCGAGTCGGAGACTTCGGCGATTACCTCGAGCCCGTTGGGCAGGGTCTCATGCCGAAAGCTCACGTGGCACCTCCAGGGGATTGCGGCCGAGCGACACGATCGAAAGGTCCGCAGGGGGATGGGCTTCAAGCCAGTCTCGTACCGACCGGACAGTGAGCTGGTCGAGCCGCTGGAGTTCGTCGGCGAGCGAGCGAACGCGGCCGAGGTGATACCACTGCCTGGCAATACCGCCGGCTCGAGCGGAACTGCTCTCCTGCTGCATTACGAGCCCGCTCTTGGCCCGTGCCTTCACCCGGCCAAGTTCGTCTTCGGTCACGGAACTGGAGAGCCGCTCGATTTCTTCGAGCATCACATCGAGGGTCTGCTGAGCCCGGTCACTACTCGTGCCGGCGTAGCAGATCGCTGAGGCGAAGTCTCGCTGGGTGTGGTACCCCGCGGAAACGGAGTAGCACAGGCCCCGCCGCTCACGGACTTCAGTGAAGAAGCGGGAACTCGTGCCTCCGCCAAGCACAGACAGGGCCGCCGTGGCTTCGTACGACTCGTCACTGCGGTAGGGGGGCACAGACCAGGCGATCGCGATGTGCGTCTGCT
>JBMTLP010000262.1:0-5124 GCA_049433245.1 Pirellulales bacterium | reverse complement strand
AGTGCTTGTATCGCCTTGAGTTTCGCTTCCTCGCAGTACGGTAGATCTGTGGCACTCCTCGACGCCTACACCGGCGGCCGTTTCGGCCTGTCTTTCGAACTCTTTCCCCCCAAAACTGCTGAGTCGGAAGCCACGATGTGGACCACGGTCGAGGAGCTGATGGCTTTCGGCCCGTCGATGATCACATGCACGTACGGGGCAGGAGGCTCCACCCGCGACAAGACACTCGACATCGTGGCAGAGGTCTCCAGCCGCCATCGGGTCCCCGTCGCCAGCCACCACACCAGTCTCGGTTCCACCACAGATGACCTGCGAGACAACCTCCGCGCGGCGAAGGATCCCGGTGACTCCCCGATCGTCGCCCTCCGCGGGGATCCGCCCAAAGGCGAGACTGCTTTTCAGCCCGTCGAAGGTGGGCTTCGTTACGCCGCAGAACTGGTGGCGATGATCCGTGAGGAGTTTCCGTCCCTCGGCATTCTGGTAGCGGGATATCCCGAGACCCACCAGGAGGCACTCAGCCCGGAAGCAGACCTGGAAAACCTGAAACGGAAATGCGATGCCGGCGGCGATGTGATTGTCACGCAGCTGTTCTACGACAACGCCGACTTCTTTCGCTTCCGCGACGCGTGCGACAAACTGGGCATCTCGGCTCCAATCGTTCCTGGCATCATGCCCGTGACGAACTACGGGCAGATCAAGCGGATTGCCACGCTCTGCAAGGCACGACTGCCCGAGAGCTTTACGAAGAGCTTTGAAGCAGCGGGCGAAGACGCCGAAGCCCAGTTTGAAGCAGGTGTCGCATTTGCCACTCAGCAGGTTCGAGAGCTCCTCGACGCAGAGGTGCCGGGCATACACTTCTACGTACTCAATCGTTCCCCTGCGACCAGCCGGGTGCTGGAGCAGGTCGGCCACCCGCGGATGCCGTCGAGCAACTGAGTTGCCCGGTGCTACCGCGGCGGCTGGTCGTCGTCCATGGTGCGGATGTAGCTTCGCAGCCGCTCAAGTTCGTCACTGACGTTTCGCAACTTGAGCATGTTCTCGACGCGCTTCACCAGCTCCACCTTGTTCACCGGCTTGGAGAGGAAATCGTCTGTTCCTGCCTCCACGGCCCGCTCGATATCACCAAGTTCGCCAAGCGCCGTCACCATCAAGATCATGATGGGGCTCGTTGCCGGATTCCCCTTGAGCCGGGAGCAGACCTCAAAGCCGGAGAGTTTTGGCATCATCACATCGAGCAGAATCACGTCGGGGCGGAAAACTTCCACCTTTTCCAGTGTGTCGAGCCCATCGACTGCCACGGCGGTTTCGCACTCGACGTCCATCAAGTACGCCTCGAGCAACTCTCGATTGGGCTCGTTGTCGTCGGCAATCAGCACACGGCTCTTGCGAGACTCCTGACGAGCCACCGCGGACGAGGAGGCCGAGGGCTGAGAGGCGAGGGAAGCATCATTGGGCGACATGGAGGGCTCTCGGTGGGTGTGCGATACGGCGATCAGGGCACTTCGAAGAGCGATTGGCTCTTCACGATCGCGAGGTCATCGGGGAAGGTGTGAAATGCCTGCACAAACAGGCTCTTGGTGCGGCTTTCGATGTTGAGCCAACTCAAGGCACCAAGGGCGAACCGGTCATTGGAGTCGAAGCGATGCAGGATGCCACGACGGCCACCATCCGCACATAACTCCTGCTGAAACGTCCAGAAGACTTCGGGACAGACCCGCTCAAGCTGGAAAGAGGTTTCGTAGCGGATGCCCCCTCGACATTCAACGCGATCGCATCGCTCCCCACAAAGTCGATACGAAAGCAATCGCCGCTTCTGCGGCAACGGCTGCGAGCCGCTCGCAGCAACCTCAGTGAGCGTGAGCCCGGCTTTTTGCCACGTCAGCAGATGGCCTCCGCTGGTGATTGCGGCCGTCGCCTGATAGTCGGCCCGTTCGATCGAACGCTGGGCGTGGATCTCGAAGAGCTCCGGATGGAGACTTCGGCCGTAGAGTTGGAACACCAACTCGGTCACCTTCGGACGCACTCCTAACACAGCCCGGCTCCTGCTCGCGATGAGCCTGAAGTATAGGAGCACGGCCTACCCGGCGAAAGCGAAGGATTCCCCGGCGAGCGCCTCACACGAGCCCCACGAGCACGTCATAGACCGCATGCGTGCCCGCGGAAATGCCGAAGCCCCGTACCAGGAACAGGCACCCAAAAAAAACCCCCGCCATCGCCCGAAACGTGAAGCTGAAGAAGTCAAAGTCCTCACCATGAATGCCGACATAGTGGGCCCCGCTAAACAGCAAAGCAGAGACCACCACGGCACCGGCGGAGGCGAAGAACGTCCCGAACCCAAGCCTCGCCAACCCCCAGGCGAGGGCCGGCAGCAGCAGCAGCCGAAAAAGAACCTCTTCGTAGAGACCGGCGCCACAGTACCCCACGAGCCGCTGCAGATGCATGCTCGAAGACGGCGAAAAGAGCCCGGTGTCGAGCGATGACATTGCTACTCGATCGTCCATCGCGCCTGGCCAAAGATCCTCCTGGAGATGAGCGAGGCCGATCAAGACGCAGGCGAGCAGGATGCTCTCGCAAGCCATGCCCACGAGCACGCGGCCGCGAAAACGCCACCGCTCGTGCTCCACATGATGCCAGGCCGCAAGCCCGAGAATCGTGAGCGAGGGCAGGAGGAAAAAATACGCGCCGAAACCGAGCGAATCGAGGAACCCGCGGAGCCACACATCAGCCCCGTTGCGAGGCGTTCCACGGCCCAAAAACAGCACTCCCAACTCGTAGGTGAACACGAGCGGTAAGGTGAAAACCAAGCTCTCAAGCGGCGCCCGTGAGAGCGACCAGTACGATTCATCGGCCGCATTTTCAGCGTGTTCTTCGGCTCCAAGGTCAGCGACATGACCTTCGTCGGCAAACCCTGTATGATCGTATCCGATCAACCGGCCACGGAATGGATCGTGGTCGGAGACATCGTGGGGGAATCCGTCGTGGATGATCGCATCATCCATGCCTACTGTGGCCGCGGTCTGCGCATCGAAGAGATCATCCAGCTCATCTTCGTCGTCGTCAAAAGACTGATGGTCATCCATGGGTATGCATGATTCCTCATCAACTCCGCGGCGATGGCATGTTGCTTGACATCGTCAGCAACCTCAACAGAATGACGCCCATCGACAGGAAGTATCGGCATCTCAAATCAACCTCGTCACCTGATCGCTTCGCGATCTCCTGGCAAGGCTGGAAAGAGTGGCGATTGAGCGAACATGGATGTTCTTGCGAAGGTAGTGAACGCACGCAATCGCAGCACGCGAAGATATTTGGGGGGCGACGACTGAGGGACCGATAGTCGACGACCTGAGGTCGTGGCCTGGATGTCCCCCCTGAGCGTGCTGGCGGCGGTTGGGCGAAAATGTCGCGTGTGGCAAACGGCATCGCTGAGGCGTGCCTTCTTCGAGCGGTAGTCGCGGCTATGCGATGCCCTATAGAATCCGGCTGACGCATCAGAGGGGCTGCTCGGCAAGGCTCCTGGACAGGAGGAGATGCTGAAGCCCACAGGGCAGCCCTGGGTAGTGAGAGCATGGCACGCTGCCTGATTGGATGCGGCTCAAACCTTGGACCAAGGCGTGATCTTCTCGATCGGGCCATTGAACTCTTGCGATTCATGCCGGGAGTGACCGTTCTTCAGACGAGCCACTTTCACGAATCGAAAGCGGTAGGGGGGCCAGCAGATCAGCCCGCCTTTCTCAACGGTGCGTGTCTCCTCGAAACGGATCTGCTTCCGCGAGATCTGCTCGACACGCTCCAGGCCGTCGAGAACACGCTCGATCGGCAGCGGGATGTGCGATGGGGTCCACGAACCATCGACCTCGACCTCCTGCTCTACGACACGCTGGAGATGGATCTCGACGACCTCACTGTGCCCCATCCTCGGATGACCACGCGCCGCTTTGTGTTAGAGCCCTGCGTTGAAATCGCGCCAGATTTCTTACACCCATCCACGCGGTGCTCGCTTCGTGACCTGCTGGACAACATCAGTCGCCCGCACCGCCACATCGCGATCTGCGGCGTTCCCGGCTGCGGAGCCGGGGAAGTGGCCACAGCCCTTGCCGACGCAACCGTGGGGCATGCCTTTCACGGCAGCATGGCCCTTGCCCTCGCTTTGGCTCACACCGCCCCCCAGCAACGCCTCGAAACATCCCTCGCCGCTGCCGAGTGCTGGCGCAGCCAGTGGCAGCAAACGGGTGACACCGAGGAATGGCGGACCAACGTCTCCGACTACTGGCTGGGAAGTCTTGCCACCATCAACCACAGCACACTCGACGACGCCTCCTGCGACGTGAGCCAGAGGCTTCGCAAGCACCTCGCTGCGGCTGCCGCACCGCAGGTCTTGATCGTGCTTCGTGTCTCTGCCGAGGCGATGGAAGAAAGGGTTCGCTTTTGCCGCGGCCCCTTTGCTGGCGGGAGCGATATCTTCGCCGACCTGGAAGCCTGCCTCCGGTCGCCGTCGACTCCCGACAACGAGGACGACGTGTGGGTGCAACGGATGCTGGCCGCACAAGACCAACTCCTGGCTACTCTGGCATCCGGCGAGCACGTTCCCACGTGGCTTCCGCTCCCCAAAGGCGTGGTCCGTATCGATGCTGATGATCTTGGGGAAGCCACCTACCAAGCCCTCGCTGCGGTGGAGGCCATGGCCTGAATGCCAACAACCTGTGCGCCCTTGATCGAATCTGATCCCGCCTCCATCCGCCGCAAAGTTCTGGAGGCCACCGCCTCAGGCAGACGCGTCGGATTCGTGCCCACAATGGGCGCGCTGCATGCAGGACACCTCAGTCTCGTGAAAGCTGCCGCTGACTGCGACGACGTTGTGGTCTCGATCTTTGTGAATCCCACGCAGTTTGCCCCTGGCGAAGACTTCGAACGCTACCCGCGGTCGCTGGAAGCCGATTGCAGCATGCTGGCGGATGCTGGGGTCCGCTGGGTCTTTGCACCGCCGGTCGAGGAGATCTACCCCGCTGGCGACGCCACCCGGATCACCGTGGACGGGCCGAGCCGACGCTGGGAAGGGGAACATCGACCTGGGCATTTTCAGGGCGTGACCACGGTGGTGGGCAAACTCTTCATGATGGTGCC
>JBMTLP010000261.1:0-5133 GCA_049433245.1 Pirellulales bacterium | reverse complement strand
CCCTTCTGTTGTGGGCGATCCTGTCGACCTAGCAGCACGACTGAGGTGGCCGACAGAAGCGGTCAGGGTCAGTCACGAACAATCGCGCGACCATGCTTCGTCAGCACCACGTCAACGCAGTAGTCGCAGGAGGGCCAACGGTAGGTCAGGACCGTGCGGCCGAAAGCGCCGGGGCGGCAGTCGGCAAGGCAGGGTGTTTCGTTCGCGCATTCAGCAGGAACGGTCACGCACACCTCTTGCGCGCAGCAGGTGCAAGGATCGACCACGCACAGCGTGACATCCACCGGCGGGGGAGGGCAGGGCGTGCAGCAGGTGTCTTGGCAGCAGGGGTCGCAGCAGTCGCGGCGATGATGTCGGAAGCCAGCCTCGGCGGAACCGGCCGTGTCGAGAGCGGGGGCCGAGAGGAGACCGGAGAACAGGAGGGCGGCGGCGAGCATGGCAGGAAGTTTCATGACGTCCTTTCGAAGTGGGCAGGTGGGAAATCGGGCGGAACGGGCGTGCGTGCTTGGCCCACTCTTTGCTGTTGGCCACCAGCAGCGACTCCCGCATAATCAATAGAATCTACTCAATAAGAATACTCTTGCCAGATTTCGCATTTCAACGCGGTGCTTGAGGCGGGGCCGTTCGTGCGGATGAAATCCGGCTGCAGGGAGCGATCTCATGGGACGCACGGCTGACGGCCAAGGGGCCATTTTTCTCTCCTCAACCGACTTCGATCTGCCAGATCCAGTACCAGTCGGCTTGGCGAAATACGCGGGATTTCGCGACATGGCCACTGGTGGGACAGGTCGCTTGCGGACCTGCTTCGATCAGATCACGGGGCGGACGATTGTCGTCAAGACGTTGCAGTACCGCTTCCTGCTCGACGAGAAGGAAAATCGGCGTCTGCTAAGGGAAGCTCGTGTAACCGCCCAACTTCAGCACCCCAACACCGTGCCGGTGTATGAGATCGGTCGCGATCCGGTCGACGGGATCTACTTCACGATGAAGCGGGTGTCTGGTGAGAACTTTTTCGAGATCCTCAAGCGGGTGGCCATGCGTGTGCCCGAAGCAGTTGCGGATTTTCCACTCGCCCGTCGTGTGAGCATCGTGGCCGATGCGGCGCAGGCTCTGATGTACGCCCACGCACGCGGGGTGATCCATCGAGACATGAAGCCGGAAAACATTTGGGTGGGAAACTTTGGCGAAGTGCTGCTCCTCGACTGGGGCGTGGCCAAGGTCTGGGGGCAGCCCGATGACATGCCGCTCCATCCGGCGGTCGCTCGCCAGCAGGAGCAAGTGCAAGAGCTCACGATGGCAGGAGAACGCCCCGGCACGCCACTCTATATGTCACCCGAGCAGGTTAATGTGAATCGCGCGCAGGTAGATGAGCGGAGTGACATCTTCAGCGTCGGTGTCGTGCTGTACGAGACGGCTGCCTTGCGCGAGCCATTTCGCGGCCGTGTGATTCAGGAAACGTTCGACAACATCATCCACGACACGCCCCCGCCACCCTCGAAACAAAACCCCGATGGCGGCATCCCCGCTGCCTACGACGACCTCGTGATGAGAGCGATCAGCAAGAATCCATCAGATCGTTTTCAGTCGATGCGGCAGCTGCTCGAGGCACTTCGTGACGTCGACTTTGGTTCAAACTCGCTTGGCATGTCGTAGGCCGCAGCGGTGCGGAGTGTGGGGGCTTCGGTCCGCGGCCAGCGGAAGACTCGTCGCTGCAGCGCAAAAAACACCCCCGCGAGCGAGGCCCGCGGGGGTGCGCTGTGACGGCATGTCAGAAGTCGCTTAAGCGAGGGCTTCCTTCACGGTCTTGATGATGGCTGCGGCAACCTTATAGGGGTCGGCATTCGACGCAGGTCGGCGGTCTTCGAGGCGGCCCTTCCAGCCGTTCTCGATCGTGCCGACGGGGATTCGGATCGAAGCGCCACGGTCAGAAACGCCGTAGCTGAACTGGTCGATCCGAGCGGTTTCGTGCTTGCCGGTGAGACGCTGGTCGTTGTCTGCACCGTAGACACTGATGTGACGATCGATCACACCGCCGAAGCCTTCGCAGATCTTCGTGAAGACTTCCTTGTCACCGCAGGTACGCATGACCTCATTTGAGAAGTTGGCATGCATGCCCGAGCCGTTCCAATCAAGTTTGCCGAGGGGCTTGGGGTGCCACTCGATGGCATACCCGTAGCTCTCGCCGATTCGCTCGAGGAGGTAGCGGGCAATCCAGATTTGGTCGCCCGCTTGCTTCGCACCCTTGGCGAAGATCTGGAACTCCCACTGGCCAGCAGCGACCTCAGCGTTGATACCTTCGACGTTGAGCCCCGCTTCGAGGCAGGCGTCGAGATGCTCTTCAACGCAGGCGCGGCCGTGAGCGTTCTCGGCACCCACGCCACAATAATAGGGGCCCTGAGGGCCGGGGAAGCCACCCTGCGGAAAGCCCGGAGGATTGTTGTTCTTGAGCGACCAGAGGAAGTATTCCTGCTCGAAGCCGAACCAAAAGTCATCGTCGTCTTCGCCGATGGTGGCGCGGCCGTTGGACTCGTGCGGAGTTCCATCCGGGTTGAGCACTTCGGTCATCACGAGATAGGAGTTCTTGCGGCCGGGATCTGGGAAGACCGCTACCGGCTTGAGCAGGCAGTCAGATGAGCGGCCAGTGGCCTGTTCGGTGCTGCTGCCGTCGAAAGACCACATCGGGCACTCTTCAAGAGTGCCGCCGAAGTCTTTTTCAACACGCGTCTTCGACCGCAGGCTTTGGGTGGGTTTGTATCCATCGAGCCAGATGTACTCGAGCTTCGACTTCGTGCTCATACTGTCGCTCTTCCTATCGCTATGGGCATAAAAGGGTTTGGAAACGCTGATGGCTTGGTCATCCGCCGGACGTCGCTACCTCGTTCCGCACAACGCTCTCAAACCCACCTCGGGGAACTTCGGCGAAGACCGAAGACCCGTCGGCAAATCTGCGACCGTTTTGAATGGACGAAGCCGCCACAGCCAAGAGGATGCAAAAACTGTACCAGATTGGGCTGGAGTGGGAATCCTGCGGAGAAACGCAGGTTGGTGGAGCCTGAGCGGTGGCGGCGAGCGCAGAAAAGAGGCACGGACTGGTCTGTGCTGCCTCCGGGCGCGGCAGTCAGAGCGGTTTCGGGTCTTGTGCCGGCTTGGTCTCTGACGAGCTGGCCATTCGGGGGCCTTTGTGGCACCGGGCGAGGTAGGCAGCGTAGTCACCCTCTGGAATCGGCACCGCGTGCGAGGGGTCGCCCGCGTATACGTAGATCCAGCACTCCACAGGCTCACTGCTTGCCTGCCAGGTCGCCTGCACACGCTCGCGGCGGTACAGCGGGGCTGGCCCGTCGCACTCTTCGTAGGCGTCGAAGACTGCCAACTCGGCTGCCTGCACCTCCAACACATCTCCGACGATCCGCGGCATGCACGCCTCCGCATCGACGGTGGGAGCAGTCGCTTCGCTGAACGTGAACCCGGGATAGGCTCCGAGGTCGAAAATCCTGCCGCAAACGGTGGCCACGCCGAGGTATGGCAGCGCCCGCACGAGCTGACGTGGCGACTCCGGTGCCCGGTCGACTAGGCATGGTCGAAGAGTTCCGTAGACGAAGAGACGTTCTGCCTGGCTCATCATCACCATCCGCCACCACCGCCACCACCACCGCCGCCACCCGAGGAACCTCCGCCTCCTCCGCCGCTGCTGGAAGAGGGGCTTGTGGCGGCGGCAGCCGCCGCGGCTGCCATGGCTGTGCCCACGCCGGCTGCGGCAGCGCCGATGTTTGCGGACGACCAGGCGTTGCCCTGGTACCACGCGGGGTGATAGCCACCACCGCTTGTCTCTGCCGCCGACGCCGCTTCGATCAAGTCGTGAAACTTGGCAGCCCACTGGTCGGCCACACCGAGAGCGATCGCAAAGGGCAGAAACCGTTCAAAAAGTTCCAGCGTTCGCGGAGCCGGGGCATGGCGGTCCGAGTCGAAGGCGTTGCCGGCGATCGCTTCCAGCCGATCTTCCTCGGCGGTGGCGAGGTACATGCGAAACCCGTCGATACGGTCCATCGTGGCTCGCCCCGCCATCGTTGGCGCTTTGATCAGTTCATAAAAACACGCCACGGTCGTGATCATCGCCAGCAGAATGGGGATCATCCAAATCGAGGTACTCTCCGCCAGGAGGAACACACCAAACCCTTCGGCGACAAGAAACGGCGTGGCGAACGCGGTGGCGAAGAGCGCCGTTCCAACCCCGAGCACGCCCTGAAGTGCATTTCCCGTGGTGAAGACTGCCCGCCACTGTGAGATCGTGGCATGAACCAGGGCCACGACGGCAATAGTCCAGAAGGAGAGCCAGGCTGTGAGAAACCCCGCTTTGGCCGAGGCGTTTCCACCTCCGGCAAGCAACAGCACGACCACCAGCGACACGATCGCCAAGGCAGCGCCGCAGAAAAACCATTTCCTATTCGGGAGAAACAACGCCCCCTCGTATTCGTCGGTGAGCGCCGTGCGCAAGTCGGCGATCGCTCTGGAGAAGGTGGCGTGGTAGGTCTGCTTCACCGGGAGGCTCATGCGACTGCCCAACAGCGCCGAAAACACCTTCTTCTCTCCGGTAGACGCATTCTCGGGCAGGTTCCCGGTTTTTCTCAGCGTGTAGTCACGACCGTCTTGCTCGATCTGCAGCGCACCCTGCGACCCAAGCGATAGCAGGGCTACGGAAAAACACTCCTTGTCGAAGCCCATTCGGGCCACGAATCGACTCGCAGCCGGGCTCAGTCCGTCGGGCGGCTCAAACTGTGGGATGATCACGCCGCGGGAAGGATCTCGGCCCACCAGCAGCCACGCGACCGTGAAGTAGGCAATCACCACAAAGACCGCGATGGTGCCAAAGTAGAGGAATGGGTCTTCCCGCATACGATCGATGAATGGAGGTTCCGCTATGGCATGCTTGGGGAATGTGACGACCACCGTCATCCCTTCCCCCGGCGGAAACTCACGAGCTGCCGAGAACGTGACGGTGGGTGGCGTGCCGTTGATGGAAATCTGCACACCGTTCTGATTTTTCGATCCGATCTTTCCCAGATACGCTTCAGCTTCGATCACCTCAGCCGCAACGCTCGCAGGCAGTTCGACCCGGACCGTGGCCCGCTTGATCGG
>JBMTLP010000260.1:0-5133 GCA_049433245.1 Pirellulales bacterium | reverse complement strand
GACTCACCGCAGGCTCTTCACTGCCGCCAAAGCCTCCCGCTTGTGACCCTCCGACGAGAAGGCCGCGGTGAACACCAGCCGCACGATCCCTTCGCGATCGATCACGTAGGTCGTGCGGCCCGGCAGGAACCCGAGCAGCTTCGGCACCCCAAACGCCTTCCGCAGGCTGCCGTCTTTGTCACTGACGAGGGGATAGGAGAGTTGGTGCTTGCCCGAGAATCGCTGGTGGCTCTCCGCAGAATCACCACTGACGCCAATCACCTCGGCGCCTGCATCGCGAAAGGCCTGATACGAGTCGCGAAAACTGCAGGCCTCTTTCGTGCCCACCGGCGTATCGTCGGCCCGAAAGAAAAAAACCACGAGCGATCTGGAGCCACGGTAGTCCGCGAGGCGAATCGTGGTGCCGTCCTGGGTGGTGGCTGTGAAGTCGGGGGCGGGATCACCGACGCGGAGGGATGGCATAGAGGTCCTCGGGAGGGGGTTCGCTCGTGCCTCACGGCTCCGCGGAGGCATTTGGGGAAGACCCTGCGGCCCGATCGCAGAGGATCCCTCTCTTCCTTTATAGTAGGGGCACGAACGTTGTAATCCACCTGCCCCCGAGCGAGCCCGATCCATGACCCGTGCGAGTGCCCTTCCCCTCGTTCTTCTTTGCGGCATTGCCAACCTCTCCGCTGTGTCGGCTGTGGCTGGTGACTGGCCGACGTTCCGGGGTGCTGATCGCACCGCAGTTGCACCCGACACCAACCTGCTGACCTCCTGGCCCGAAGGGGGTCCGGCGCTTGTGTGGGACTCTGTTGGCTGCGGTCGGGGCTACTCCAGCCCGACGATAGCCGGCGACCGCATCTACATCCTGGGAGACGGCCTCTCGACTGCTCCCGACGCCGACGAATACCTTGCCTGCTTTGATCGTGCCAGCGGCCGCCAGCTCTGGATCTCGAAGACCGGACCGGCCTGGAACGATGGCCAGCCCACCTGGCAGAGTTCACGCAGCACGGCCACGGTCGATGGCGACCGCCTCTACGCCATCACGCCCCACGGCCAACTCGTGTGCTGCAACACCGCAGACGGCACAGAGCGATTCCGTGTCGACCTGAAGGCCACCTTCGGCGGCAAGAAGGGGGATGGCTGGGGTTACAGCGAGTCGGTCACGATCGACGGCAACCGGCTGGTCTGCACCCCCGGCGGTGAGCAGGCCACGATGGTCGCGCTCAACAAGATGAACGGCCGGCCACTGTGGACCTGCCCGATGGCGGCCGACCGTGGGGCCGGCCACTCGTCCATCGTGAAGAGCCATCTCGGTGGCCGCACGCAGTACATCCAGACCACGGCTGCGGGCTGCTTTGCCGTTGACGCCGAGACGGGAACGTTTCTGTGGGCGTATCCGATCGACCAGACCACAGCGGTGATTCCCACGCCGATCGTCAAAGACGACCTCGTGTTCTTCTCGGCCGGTTACGGTCGCGGCGGGGCCCTGGTGCGGCAGAAGGTCGGACCCGGCAACGCGATCACGATGGAAGAGGTGTACGGACTCAATCAGGAACTAGCCAACAAGCATGGCGGCATCGTGCTCGTCGGCGACCACCTCTACGGCGACTCCGACGACAAGGGCATTCCGTTCTGCGCGAACCTGATGACCGGTGAGATCGTCTGGAAGAGCCGCGGAAGTGGCCGGGGATCTGCCGCGATGGCAGCAGCCGATGGCCATCTCTATGTGCGGTTCCAAAATGGCGTGCTGTCGCTCATCAAGGCCGACCCGGCTGGATTTGAAGAGGTGAGCCACTTCCAGATTCCGCACAGCGACACCGATGAGTCGCGGCCAAGCTGGTCGCATCCGGTGATCGTCGACGGAATGCTCTACCTCCGCGAGAGCGACCACCTGCTCTGCTACGACATCCGGCAGAAGTAAACGGGAAGCGGGCTACCACCAGCCGAGCAGGCTGCCAGCCCGCTCCCCCAGCACGAGCACTCCGATGACCGCCGCGGTGGCAGCTGCGCACAGCACACCACCGCTGGCGATGTCGAGCGCGTCGCGAATCCGTGGATGCCGGCGGGGTCCGAGGCTGCGCGCCAACGATTCGATTGCAGTGTTGAAGATCTCAGCGGCGAGCACCATGCCGATGGCGGCGACGAGCAGACACCAACCGACGAGCGACACGTTCAGGACCGCCGCCACAACCACGACCGCGGCGGCGGCTGGCAGGTGCACGGAAAAACTCGACTGGCTGCGAATCGCCCGAGAAACCCCGCGAAAGGCGTCGCGAAACTTCGCCGTCCAGGATCGTGGCGGTCGTCGCAGCTTCATCGGTCGGCCGATTCCTGAAGGCCTCCTCGCCATTCCCAGCCGCAAAGTCGGCGCAACCTGCCGTTTGTTTGGGAACGCTGCATGAAACACCTTCGCCGTGCCGACAACTCTGGAGAACAGCGGTTTTCCCAGAAGTTACCAGTGTGCTGGTGAGGATCGACCATGTGGAAGAGTTTCTTTCTCGCCGCCGGAGTTTTTGCCTGCATTGTCGGGCTGGAGCTGCTCGTCGTTGACTCGGTGGTGATCAACGCTGGCAAAGAGTCACCTCGCACGTTCATCGCCCCTGACTGGGCTCCCTGGGGCCTGATCTCTGCAGGCGCCGTGACGATCCTCCATTTCTGCACGCTGCCGAAGAAAATCTCGCTTTCGTAACAAGCGAATCACGGCGCGGTTGGTGGCGCCACCAGCTCACCCGCCTGATACCGCTCGTCGGTGACGACCTCGCCGTCAGCCGTCCATTCGGTATGGCGGCCGTGCCGCACGCCCCGGGCATGCTCCGTGCGGCTCCAACGAGCCCCGTCTTCATGCCAGAACTCCCAGACGCCCGCGGGTTTCCCGCGTTCCCAGGCACCGCGTCCACGGAGGTTGCCCCCGGCATACCATTCTTCCCACCGACCGTGCTCAAGCCCATTCTCCCAGCGGACCTGTGAGAGGAGCTCACCTGCGGGGTCCCAAGCCTGCACGAGGCCGTCGAGTTTGCCCTCGACATAGACCTGTTCCGTGGCGAGGGGGTGCCCCTCGTCGGCGTGGAAGCTCTTCCAGACACCAACGGGCATGCCGCGGTCGTAGGCGCCCTCCATCTGCACACCACCGTCCGCAAACCATTCCCGATAGGGCCCGTGCATGCTGCCGGAGAGATACCCCACCTGCTGCCTCGGCTTGCCGTTCTCCCACCACTCGCTCGACCGACCGTGGCGGCGGCCATCACGGTACTCCACCTCAAGCTGCTTCACGCCGCTGGGGAACCAACGTGTGACCAGTCCGTTGCGGCGGCCATCGCGGTACTGCTCTTCAATCTCCAGCGAGCCGTCCGGGCGTCGCTCCCGGCGGGCCCCGTCGAGCTTTCCGTTGACATAGTTTTCCTCAAGCACGATCGTCCCCGAGGAATGCCATTCACGCAGGCGTCCCTGCCGCTGGTTGTCTCGGTAGGTCACTTCCCGCAGTGTGCGACCGGTACTGTCGTAGTGCACGAAGGTGCCGTCACGCTGCCCCCGCTTGTAGCTGCCTTCAAGCGTGACCTGGCCATCGCGGGCATACTCCACCCAAGGCCCATCGCGAAACACCCCATTCCATGACGAAAGCGTCGTCAGGTGGCCACTGGGGTCGTAGTGCCAGCGGCGGCCCAGGATCTCCATCTCGCCTGCTCGGCCGCGGCGGGTCTCCTGACGGGTTTTCAGTTGACCGTCGGGATAGCGGGTTTCCTGAAGTACCACCCCCGGCGGCACCTCCGGTAACGGGGGATCGTTGGGGGCGCCCGCCAGCAACATGGCCAGCAGGGTCGATATCACGAATCCGGGAACGTACATAGGATCCTCGTGGTCGGGCGGGATGCCGTCGCGCAGCCAACCCTCTCTCCGATCATACCCAACCGCCACCGCGACGGGTCGCCACGTTGCCTGTCTCCCGCAAATCCCTCGGACAGGGTGTGAAAAACGCCCTTTCGCGAACTGCGCTCTAGAGTTGAAGCATGCTCACGACCGCGCACCACCCTGATCGCGACACCGTCCTCTACGACGGCCGGTGCCGCTTCTGCCGCAGCCAGATTGCACTCCTGCGGCGATGTGATCTCGGCGGAAATTTGCAGTTCACCTCGCTTCACGATCCCTCCGTGGCAGTGGACTTTCCAGAACTCACCTACGACGATCTGCTGCAGCAGATGTACGTCATCAACCGCCGTGGCCACGCCCGAGGAGGTGCCGAAGCGGTGCGGTATCTCTCGCGAACCCTGCCGCTGCTCTGGCCGATGGCGGCACTCCTGCACCTGCCCGGCTCGCTGCCACTCTGGAAGGCCCTCTACGCCTTCGTGGCCCGTCATCGCATGAGAATCGCCGGAAGTTGCGACGACGGGACCTGCCGGATTCCGTAGCCCTTGTCTCCTGGGAGGTGGCTTCCGGGCTCTGCTCACACCACAATCACGCTCGCCCGCTGGCAGCGGAAGCGCGCGATGGCCCCCTCTTGGAGAACCCGAGATGACAGACGCAGCACGGATCCTGGCAATGGGAGCCTTCCTACTGGTGTTCATGGCCAGCCTCGCCGCAGTGGCCCCGGCGGAGGAGTCCCCGCCCAAGACGCTCGTTGTGCCCGGCGAGGTGTTTCAGGTCGCGGGAAAAACTGCCTTCCTGTTCACCGCTGAGGAGTCGCCTGACACGGCGAGCGGCCGTCCATGGATTCTCTACTCCCCCACGTTGCCGCCCTATCCCGACGAGGCTGAGCGGTGGATGCACACCGCCTTCACGAAGGCCGGCGTGGCCGTGGCGGGCATCGACACTGGCGAGTCGTATGGCAGCCCTGCGGCGGTCGAGGCTGCGGAAGCTTTGCATACCGAAATGGTGCGGCGGGGATACGCCGAGCGTCCAGCGGTGCTTGGCCGCAGTCGCGGTGGGCTGTGGGCTGCAGCGTGGGCCATCGCCCATCCCGAACTGACAGCAGGCTTGGGCGGGATCTATCCGGTCTACGACTGGCGGACCTACCCCGGGGTAGACAAGGCTGCTATGGCCTACGGGCTCAGCCCTGAGGCGCTCGCAAAACAGGCCTCCGCGCTCTGCCCGATCGAGCGAATCGGCGTGCTCGCCGACGTTGGCGTGCCGGTGTGCATCATTCATGGAGATCAG
>JBMTLP010000259.1:0-5149 GCA_049433245.1 Pirellulales bacterium | reverse complement strand
GTCCTGAAATGCCAAACCGCCGCTGCAGTTCTCGTTCCACCTCACTCAACGTGAGCCCTCGACAGGCAAGGAGCACAAGGGTGTGATAGAGCAAATCAGCCGCCTCAGCCACGACACGGTCATCCGTTTCGCCGACAGCGGCCTGGACGAGTTCGCCGGCCTCTTCTGTCACCTTGCGACCGGCAGCCTCGGCTCCTCCAGCCAAGAGCCGGCTGGTGTACGATTTCTCAACAGACTCCCCGCGACGCGATTCGATCACGTCACCGAGAGCAGCCAGCACTTCTCCCCTTTCGGGCATCCGACCAACTCCTGCCATGTCCTGTGATTTCAGTGGAGATGCGCCAGCCGGCACCCGCGACAGGCAAAAGGAAGCCGCCCCTGCAAATCCGGAGCGGGTTTCCTGCCCCCCAACTCTAGCATCCGTGGAAGAACGCGAAACCTGCCGACCTCGGCTGGCCGCCGACTGCCTGATTCTGACCGGTCCCACGGCCGCCGGAAAATCTGCGATTGCCCTGCGGATGGCACAACGGCTGGAAGCGGAGATCGTGAGCGTCGATTCGGTCGCGGTCTACCGCGGGCTCGATATTGGGTCGGCAAAGCCGTCGGCCGAAGAACAGCGACTGGTTCCGCATCACGCCCTGGATCTCGTTCCAGCGAGCGAGACCTTCAACGTCGCTGCCTGGCTGGCCGCGGCTACTGAGGCCGTCGAGGCGATCCGCAGCCGCGGGCGTCGAATCCTATTCGTGGGAGGCACGCCCCTCTACCTGAAGGCCCTCCGCGAAGGCTTCGACACCCGCCCGCCAGCCGACGCTGCCCTGCGCGCCGCGATCACCGAACGACTGGAGCAGCAGGGAGCGGCGGCCCTGCATCGCGAACTCTCAGCCCACGATCCCCTAGCCGCAGCCCGCATCCATCCCAACGATGCCCGACGACTCGTGCGTGGCCTCGAGGTGGCGCTCAGTTCCCGCTCTGCCCTGGCCTGCGAGCAAAACACTTGGAACAAGCCCGACGACGAGAGCCTGCGGGTGCCGATGCTGATCGTCGATGTACCTCGGGCATTGCTGGCGGAACGGATCGCGGCCAGAGTTCAAGCAATGTTTGCCAGTGGATTGGTTGCTGAAGTGGAGGCGGCGGAGGCCAGCACTGGCATTGGCCCCACTGCTCGACAGGCAGCGGGATACAGCGAGGTGCTCGCCATGCTCGCCGGCACTCTGTCGCGTGACGAAGCGATCGAACAGACCATTCGCCGCACACGGCAACTGGCCAAGCGCCAGCGAACGTGGCTCCGCAGCTTTCAAAACACGGTCTGGGTGGCCGGATGAGCCGGTGCTGTCATAGCAGTGCTAGCACCCTATCTTGGGCGTCCATCCGCCTGAGACCACAAAATCGGCGCATTTGCTTGCCTTGATCGTCACGATCGTTAACCTCTGCCCATCGCGAGTGCTCGCCGACCAGATCGGCGGCACGCGTGATACCGGCTCGATAACGGTATTGGTCCGTTCCCACGATTGTCAGTGTGAACGGCCCGGCATCCAAGGATGGAGCCGACCGGTAACGAGGCATGGTCACAAGGGAATCCGTCGTTTGACGGCCTCTCGAGCGATCATTGGGGCAAAACGGTACTGCATGTCGTCCGACCTGCAAGCCGTTTCGCAAAGCGGGAACAACGTGAAGGGTCGAGCGTGATGGAATACGCGACCGAACGTCTGGCGGCAATTGCAGCAAGCATGGGTTTTTGCCCGTGGCCGAGTGCACGTGCCGCTGCCTTCCTGCGATCACACGGCTACGTGCGACCCGCCCGCCTCCTCTCCGCGTCGCCTTCTGCCCATGGAACCCGCCGGGGGTCGTGTTGACCACCCCGTTATTTGGCACCGCAGAGGCACCCGGACGGTGCTTGGAGGATTTTAGGACATGGCAGGAAAACCCCTGATTGGCATCACCATGGACTATCGTGCGTCGCGGAAAGAGCACGCAGCTCTGTCTTTCTTGGCTGCCGGCTACTACGACGGTGTGATTGCCTCAGGCGGCATTCCGATCGCTCTTCCCCCGGTTACGGATGAAGAGGATCTGTCGCGACTGCTCGACATGCTCGATGGAGTGGTGCTCGTGGGTGGGGGCGACATCGATCCCCGCCGCGACGGCTACATGCCCCACCCTTCGACACGCCCGATGGATGCGCGTCGTGAAGACTTCGACCGCATGCTCGTTGCCGAAATCTGCCGTCGGCAGATGCCTGTCCTTGCCATCGGCAGCGGCATGCAGTTGCTCAACGTGACCGAAGGCGGCACCGTGTTCCTTCATATCCCCGAAGACCTTCCAAAGGCGCTGCCTCACAAGGACCCCATCGACGTGGCCCACCGGCACGCGCTCGAGGTGGTGCCCGGCACCGTGATGGAACGCGTTTACGGCGACGGGGAGATTCGCGTCAACAGCATGCACCACATGGCGATTGACGACCTCGCGTCGAGCTTCCGTGTAGCGGCCCGCGCTCCAGACGGTGTGATCGAAGCGATCGAGAGCACCGTCGAGAACTGGGTGGCGATCGGCACGCAGTTCCACCCCGAAGCCGAGAACGCTTCGGCGCTCGACAGCAAGATCTTTGAGGAGTTTGTGATCGGCATAACTGGCGAAGTTCCCGCCGTGAAACTCGTCGCCTAAGCCCCGGCTCACCGCACGATCTCTCGAAGCTCCCCGGGTAGCAGGTCTGCCCGGGGAGCTTTTTTCATGCGCTCACGAGACCTCCGGTCCACCACATGCGTTCCGTCGAACCGGTAAAAACGCGCAAGTCAACGCCTCGCAGCTGACAGCGGGCTAAGTTAGAGAAGAACCCGCCCACCATCGCCCCACTCCTTCTTTGACCTATGCTCACAGATTTTGACCTCCACCTGCTTGGCGAAGGACGTCACTGGAAGAGCTACGAAAAGCTTGGCGGCCAGGTGACCACAGTCGACGGTGTGGCAGGTGTGCACTTTGCGGTCTGGGCCCCCAACGCAGAGGGCATGAGTGTTGTCGGTGACTTCAACGGCTGGGACGGCCGTTGCCATCCCATGCAGAAGCGGGTGCCCTCGGGCGTCTGGGAACTGTTCGTGCCAGGCGTGCAGATTGGCACCACCTACAAGTTTCGGGTGTTCTCAGGGGGAAGCTTTCAGGATCGCGCCGACCCCTATGGGTTCGCGGCGGAGACCCCACCGCGGACCGCCTCGATTGTCACCGATCTGACCAACTATGAGTGGCGGGATGCTGAGTGGATGCAGGCTCGTGCCGCCACCAATCCGCTGACCGCACCGATGACCACGTACGAGGTACACCTCGGCAGTTGGCGGCGTCCGGGAGACGACCCCACCCGCTGGATGACCTACGCCGATCTCGAGCGCGAACTCGTGCCCTACGTGGTTGAGATGGGCTTCACGCATGTCGAGTTCTTGCCACCGACAGAGCATCCCCTCTCAGCGAGTTGGGGATACCAAACGATCGGCCTGTTTGCAGCCACGAGCCGCTTCGGATCACCGCAAGACTTCATGTCGCTGGTTGATGCGTTTCATCGAGCTGGCGTGGCCGTGATCATCGATTGGGTGCCAGCTCACTTCCCTCGCGACGGCCATGGCCTGCGTCGTTTTGACGGCACCGCACTCTACGAACACGAAGACCCGCGGAAGGGAGAACATCCCGACTGGGGCACAATGATCTTCAACTTCGGCCGAAATGAGGTGGCGAACTACCTGATTTCGTCGGCGCTGTTCTGGCTCGACAAATACCACATCGACGGACTTCGCGTCGACGCGGTGGCCTCGATGCTCTACCTCGACTACAGCCGCGAAGCAGGACAGTGGATCCCAAACCGCGACGGCGGTCGCGAAAACCTCGAAGCAATCGAGCTCCTCAAAACCTTCAACATTCAGGTTCATGAGCAGTTTCCTGGAGCGTTCACGATCGCTGAGGAATCCACCGCATGGCGTGGTGTTTCTCGCCCCACCTACGACGGCGGCCTAGGCTTCACCTTCAAGTGGAACATGGGCTGGATGAACGACACGCGTCGCTACATGCGACACGATTCTGTGCATCGCAAGTATCACCACGACGAACTCACGTTCAGCCTGATCTACGCGTTTCACGAGAACTTCGTGCTGCCGCTCTCACACGACGAGGTCGTGCATGGCAAGGGTTCGCTGATTGGCCAAATGCCGGGCGACAACTGGCAGAAGTTCGCCAATCTGCGACTGCTCTACAGCTACATGTGGTGCCACCCCGGTAAGAAACTGCTCTTCATGGGTGGAGAGTTTGGCCAATGGCTGGAGTGGAACTTCGATGAGAGCCTGCAGTGGAACCTGCTGGAACTGGACAGCCACCGCGGCCTCAAGCGGGCCGTGGCGGATTTGAACGTACTCGTGCGAACGGAGAAGTCGCTGCACGAACGCGACTTCGAGCCGGGCGGATTTGAATGGATCGACTGCCACAACTGGCAAGACAGCGTGCTCGCGTTTGTGCGTCGCGGACAAGCTCCTGAAGACTTTGTCGTTGTCGTCTGCAACTTCACGCCCGTTGTCCGGCAAGGCTACCGGCTCGGCGTGCCGCATGAGGGTCCCTACCAGGAACGGTTCAACAGCGACTCGCGGTATTACGACGGAAGCAACGTGGGCAACAGTGGTACGCTCATGGCCACGACCACGCCACACCACGGGCGACCAGCGAGTTTGGTGGTCACACTCCCGCCGCTGGCAGCCGTTGTGCTCACGCCGTGGCGTGAGTGATGGCGTCTGCCAAGATTACTGCCCGAACATCCGGGGCTGGCGTTCCCAGCGAAGGTCGTAGCGATCTTCCAGCCCTTCGATCCACCGCTCGAAAATCGAGCCATAGGATTGCTGGGCCACCTGATCGAGTGGCATCAGGTCTTCGCGGCGCTCAAGGAACTGCGCCCGCAGTTCCGAGTCTGGGGGCGTGAGTGACAGCAACCGCACGCAGTAGCAGACCGTTTGTGGCTCGTTGAAGGCTGCTGCGGTTTCGCCCGGAGCGAGGCGAAAAACCGCCTGCATGAAGTCGTCACCCGGCAGGAATACACCCGGCGGCTGAGATAGTTCAGGCACCCCAGATGTGGAGTCGTACCAGGCAAACGGCCCCACCTGAGTCATCTCCACATCGCCACGGTCGGCGG
>JBMTLP010000258.1:0-5151 GCA_049433245.1 Pirellulales bacterium | reverse complement strand
CGTGGCGGCCTTGACCTTGCGGCCACCGTCGCTGACTTGGCGGCAGCGGCACCGCTGGCGGTGCTGCACCTGGTGGCCGACCCACAGCCTGTGCTGGGGAGCGGGAGATCCGAACTTTGTCGCGGGAGTGTTTGGTTTGCCCCGCTCACCGTGAGTGAGGATGAGCGCACAGCATGATCACACTCCTCTCCACCTGGACGTTTGGTCTCGCGCTTGCGCTGGTCGCGCTCGGCGTGTTTGTGAGCTACCGGCTGTTTTCCTTCACCGACGGCTCATTCACCCTTGGCGGCGTCGTGACCGTGTCTCTGCTGGTAGCTGGACATGATCCCGCCACGGCCATGCTCGCCGGAATGACCGCGGGCGCAGCCGCAGGTGTCACTACGGCGGTGATTCACGCCTTCCTGGGAGTGGAGCCCCTGCTGGCAGGCATTCTCGTGAGCACGGCACTCGCGAGCGTGAACCTGGTGGCGCTCGGCCGCAGCAATCTCCCGCTGGGGTCTGCCACGACGCTCTTCGATGTCAGCGAAAGGTTGGGGGGACCTTGGCTCGTGAAGCTGGGGGTCGATGCAACCCTGGCCGGTGAGTGCGCCAGAACTGGCTTTGTGCTGCTTGCCGTGACGATCACCGTGGCGGGACTCTACCTCTTTTTCCGAACGCAGCTCGGAACCGCGATGCGGGCCGGCGGCGACACGCCAACCATGGCACGGGCCCTCGGCCGCAACACAGCCCTGCTCACTGTCGCAGGCCTCGCGATCTCAAACTCGCTGACTGCTGCGGCTGGGGGACTCGTGGCCCAATACCAGGGCTTCGCCGACGTCCAGATGGGAATCGGGATGGTGGTCTGGGGCATGGCAAGCGTGTTTCTCGGCCGGGCGCTGGTAGCGGCTGGGGGCCTCGGCACAGCTCTGGCGGCAGCAGCAGCTGGCAGCGTCACCTTCCGCCTCCTGGTGGCAACGGCACTGCGAGCGGGACTCGATCCCGACTGGCTCAAGGCTGCCACTGCCCTCGTCGTGCTCGCTGCACTGGTGGCTCCTCGATTCTTCGGCTCACGCACCAAGGCCTGACATGCTCCATCTCGACCGAGCAACCGTGCAGTTTCAATCGCCCGGCGGCCCTCTGGTGAAGGCGGTGGACGGCATCTCATTGGAAATCCCAGCAGGACAGTTCGTCGTGGTGATCGGCACCAACGGCTCGGGCAAGAGCACGCTCTTGGGCTCGATCGCGGGCACGGTGCAGCTTTCTTCCGGAAGCATTCAGCTCGCGGGGCACGACATGACCCACTGGTCGCAGCACGCCCGAGCCCGACTCGTCGGCAGGGTCTTCCAGGATCCGCGTGCGGGAACAGCAGGATCGCTCTCGGTGCTTGAAAACCTCGCGGTCGCCGCCTGTCGGGGCCGTTTTCCCGGACTCGCCTGGGCTACCAATCGACAGCTGCAAGCCGAAGCCTCGGCGCGGATCTCTCGAATCGTACCTGGCCTGGAGCAGCGGCTCGACCAGCCAATTGGATCACTCTCAGGCGGACAGAGGCAGATCGTCACACTGCTCATGGCCACCTGGCATCGGCCCGAGCTGCTGCTGCTCGACGAGCACACCGCAGCACTCGACCCGGCAGCTGCCGATCGTGTGGTGCGGGCGACCGCGGGCCTGATCCGTGACGGTGGACTCACGGCGATGATGGTCACCCATTCCCTCGTCCAGGCCGCGTCGCTGGGCGATCGTCTGATCCTCATCCATCGCGGCCGTATCGAACTCGACGTTGAAGGGCCGGCCAAACGCCGCCTGACCGCCGAAGACCTTGCCGATCGGTTTGATGGGCTGCGCCGCGGTGATCAACTCGACGATGCCGCAGCCCGAACGCTTGCCGACCTTTATGTCTGACAAGAGCTTTTCCATGTCGTTTTTTCTTGCAGGGACCATCGCTTCTGTTCGACGCTGGCTGGCGATGGCCGCGGTGCTCCTGGGAGCATCAACGCTGCTCTTGGTTACCGATCGTGCCGGGGCACGACGGAGCATGCCAGCGGTGGCGGTGCTGCAGCAGGTGAGCACTTCGGTGCTGGACGACGCTGTGGATGGCATGATCGCTGGACTGGAAGAACGCGGCTTCATCGCCGACAAGACGATGACCCTCCGGCGCTACAATGCCGAGGGAGATCTCGCTCAGGCCAATGCCATCGCGCGAGAGATCGTCGGCGGCCCCTTCGACCTCGTCCTCACCTCCAGCACGCCTTCGCTGCAGGCCGTCGCCACGGCAAACGCGCGAGGCCGGCCGGAAGGAAGCCGACTGCCGCATGTCTTTGCTGCCGTGGCAGATCCCTTCTCGGCAGGTGTGGGGCTCGACCGCCGCGATCCCCTCATTCATCCGTCCTACCTCGTGGGCTACGGAAGCCTCTCGCCGGTTGATGCCAGTTTCCGGCTGCTGCAGGCAATCGGGCCTCAGGTGCGGCGAGTCGGCGCTGCCCACAATCCGGCTGAGGCCAACTCACGGCGGTTTATGGAGCTCGCCCGAGCGACCTGTGCTGCCCGCAATCTTGAACTACTGGAGGCGGCCGTCGAAAACTCGTCGGGCGTGGTGGAGGCTGTGCAATCGACGATCGCACGAGGGGCCGAGGTGATCTTCGTGCCAGGCGACACCACCGTCTTGAGCGTGATCGATTCGATCGTGGCCGTGGCGGCGAAGGCCAAGGTACCGGTGTTTTCTCTGACCCCAGGCGCTCCTGACCGTGGCACGCTCTTTGACGTGGGCTACGACTTCCGTGAGGTGGGCCTGCTCGCCGGACGGGTTGCCGGCGACATCCTCGGCGGTACCGATCCCACCACGATCCCCATCGGCGAGACTTCGCAGGCCATTCCGCCGCGACTGACTGTGAACCTTGAGGCCCCCGGCTACGACCGAACTGTCTGGCGCGTTCCGGAGGCGATCCTGAGGCAAGCGAAAATCGTGATCAGCACCGAAGGTCGGCGAGATCAGCCCGATGCCGTGTTGGAGGGCCCGTTCGATGAGCCCCACGATCCCGCCAAGCAGTGACGCGAGCCGCTCCTCCCCAGCAGATCGCGCAGTCCTCAAGAGGTGCACGGGACGCCGCAGGCGAATGCACGACCCAGGGCTCCATAAGACTGCCCTCAACGCAGTTGATCAGGAGCCCCTCTCCGCCGAAGACGATTTGCGAAGCACGGCATCGCACCGGCAAGGTTGGTAACGCCGCCGGACGCCAGCGATGTGAAGTGTCCAACGTCGTTGGTAGTCCGCCCGACGCGCCGTTCGCGCACAGCGACGCCGTGGCGAGGTAGAATCAAAAACTCTGGCTGACTGTGGAGAAACCGCCATGCCCGAAGTCATCATGTTCTTGTTCGGGATCGGGTTCGTGGTGTTTGCGCTCTTCGTCGCACCAGCGACCGTGCTCTCGCAGTTCCTCAGACGATTCCGCGAGGAACAACGGGGCCGCGACATTCGGCACGAGATGCAGCTGCGAGAGCTGCGACAAGAGCTGCAGGCCCTTCGTGGTGAGTCGACCGCAGCGTCCTCAGCAGACGTTGCCCCGCCTGGCCCCCCTGCCCCGCCGGTGCAGAGCCTCGACGGCCTGACGCTGACCGCTGAGTCACCCGTCTCCGAGCCGCTGGTGAACACGGCGGCGCCTGTTGAGGAGCCGGCGTCTGTGATCGAAGAGCGCCACGATCGCGCGGAGGACGAAAAGGCCACGAAGCTTGCACCGGCTCAGCCGCTCCGGCAGCCTCGTCAGCCCAACCGCTTTGAAGTGGCCGCCATCGAGACGCTACGGAAGATCTGGAGCTGGATCATCGTCGGCGAGGAGCATGTGCCGCCGGGCGTCTCGCTGGAATACGCCATCGCTAGCCAGTGGCTGCTGCGGATTGGCGTGGTGATCCTCGTGGTGGGGATCGGTTTCTTCCTGAAATACTCTGTCGAACACGACCTCATCACGGAGGTTGGCCGAGTCGCTCTGTCCGCCGTGACCGGATTGGGCCTGCTGGTTGCGGGAACGCAGCTGCTCGGCCGCAAGTATCACGTGTTTGGGCAAGGCCTTCTCGGCGCGGGTTTTGCCACGCTCTATTTCGCCGTCTACGCCGCAGCCAACTTCTATCAGCTGATCGAGCCTCCGGTGGCATTCGGGGGCATGATCCTCGTCACCGTCTTGGCGGGCGGGGTGGCTGTTCGCTTCAACTCCATTCTCGTGGCCGTGCTGGGCATCCTGGGTGGCTATGGCACCCCCGTGATCCTGCCTTCGCCAGAAGTCAACTTCATCGCCCTCTACGGCTATCTGATTGTGCTCGGGAGTGGTGTGCTGGGGGTGTGCTACCGGAAGCACTGGCCGCTGGTGAACTACCTTGCGTTCGGCTGTACGCAGGCGTTGGTTTTTTCATCGCTGAGGATGTATCGCCAGGAAGACTTCTGGCAGGTGATGCCTCTGCTCGCCGGGCTGTTTGTGCTCTTTTCGATGATGAGTTTTCTCTACACGCTCGGCACGAAGGCGGCCTCGAATCTGCTCGATGTGATCGCATTGCTGGTGAATGCCGCGATTTTCTACGGGCTCTCACACAGGCTCATTGGCGATGCCTATGGCACCGAGTGGGTGGCGGTGGCAACGCTGTCATTGACGACCTTCTATGCCCTGCATGTGCTGGTCTTTCTTCAATGGAAAAAGGTGGACCGCAATCTGCTCGTCTGCTTCCTAGGAATGGCGGCCTTCTTCCTGACAGTGACGATGCCGCTGGTGCTGTCACGATCGTGGGTCACGGTGAGCTGGGCCGTGCAGGCGTGGGTACTGCTGTGGATTGCCGGGCGGCTGCCGAGTGTGTTTCTCCGGCATGTCAGTTATCTGCTCTATGGAATCGTGTTGGTGCGCGTGGCAGTCATCGATTTTCCAGTGCAGTTTGCGGGCACGCAGTTTCTCGGACAGGCGACAGCTGATTCGATGCCGTTTGCCGACTACCTCCGCCTGATGGCTGAGCGGTTCGTCGTGCTCGGTGTGCCGATTGCTTCGCTGGCCGCGGCCAACTGGCTCTCGCGTCGCGATGCGAGGCAGCAGCCGACAGAAATCGCGGCTGTGAACGACACGCCGGAGGTGGTGCATACCGGCAGTTTCATGCGGTTTTCCGCTGCCGCGGCGATCGTGATTCTGTTTATCTATCTCAATC
>JBMTLP010000257.1:0-5221 GCA_049433245.1 Pirellulales bacterium | reverse complement strand
CCGGACTCACACTGCGCGGCGATTCGTTCCCTCGCTTCGACCACCCCTGCCACGGCACGAGCGACAACAGCACGGCGAAGAGCGTGCGATTCGAAAGAGGATGGAGAACCTTCCGTCACGCAGTCGCTCCCGTCTCAAACTCCCATGATGGACCGGCGGTTGAACCGAGATCGCCTACGAAGCCGGATGCCACGGATCGTCGGGAGTCGATGCAGACGCATTGACGTGCCGGGCCAGGACGAACAAGAGGTCCCCCAAACGGTTGAGGTACTCGATCGCGGCGGCTGGAATGACTGTGCCGGGCTCCGCTGCGAGCGACACGACGCGTCGCTCTGCTCGCCTGCACACGGTGCGAGCCACGTGAACGGCAGCCGCCGTAGCTGTTCCCGCCGGCAGGATGAAACAGGCCAGCGGCGCGAGTTGTGATTCAAACTGATCGATCTCGCCTTCGAGGACCTCAACATGGGCTGTGCCGATCCTGTCCTGAGCCGGGTTGGGGGTGGCGAGTTGGGCCCCCATTTCAAAGAGTTCGCATTGCACTCTCCGCAGGAGCGCGTCAACGCCGTCGGGCAGAGGCAGACTCCGAACCACGCCGAGTTGGCTGTTGAGCTCGTCGACCGTGCCAAACGCTTCGATGCGGGCATGGTCTTTTCTGACGCGAGGGCCGCCAAACAGGCCCGTTTCGCCTGCGTCACCTGTCTTTGTGTAGATCTTCATTTCGGTCTCGGTGCTCTGCCCTACGGGCCGCGTGACGCATCGCACCGTCCGCCGCCCAAAAACGGAGCGAGGTCAGCCGAAGCGAGTTGGATGCTCAGGGCTATACTGTGGGAGATTGTGGCTTGAAACTGCAACGCGGTTTTCAGAGAGAGCGGTATGAACGTTTCCGTGACGACACTGGGCTTGGCGTTGTATTCGCTCCCCCGCCAGGCGACCAGATGCCTTCTGATTGTCGTGGGCGCAACCCTCGCCGCCACGGCCATGGGCTCCGAGCTTGAAGCACGGTTCTTCAAGCCACCGGTGCAAATCACGACAGGTGCGAGCAAGGCAGGAGAGGGCTACTTTTCCCCGGATGCCCGGCTGATCTGCTACCAAGCGGTCCCTCAGGGCTACCCGTTTTACCAAATCTTTGTTCAGCCGATCGATCTCAACGCCCCCCGACCCACAACACCCGTGCAGATCAGCACGGGTCGGGGGCGGACAACCTGCAGTTGGTTTTCGCCCGACGGCAAGCATCTGCTGTTCGCGTCCAGCCACCTTGATCCAGCGATCGACACCACGGAACAAGACGCCCTTCGACAGGCAGCCGAAGACGCAGCGAGTGGCCGGCGGCGGCGATACGCGTGGGACTTCGACCCCTGGATGGACATCTTCACGGCCCCCCTGGACGGGCCAGCTTCCGGAGACCAGCCGGCCGCCTACACACGCCTCACTTCGGAGTTGGGCTACGACGCCGAGTGCTCGTTTTCTCCAGATGGTTCGCAGGTGCTCTTCGTCAGCGACCGCGATGGCGACCCAGACATTTACCTGATGCGGACCGATGGCAGCGACCTCCGGCAACTGACCAATCAACCTGGCTACGACGGAGGACCCTTCTTTTCTCCCGACGGTCGCTGGATCACCTACCGCACGGACCGGCTCGAAAAAGATCAACTCCACATCCATGTCATGCGGGCAGATGGCTCAGGTGATCGGGCGGTGACAGCGGGGCAGAGCGTGGAATGGGCTCCCTACTGGCATCCCTCGAAACCCTGGCTGATCTGGACCGGTGCCGACCACTCCGATCCCATGGCCCGGCCCAACTACGACCTGTGGGTCGCTCGCTACACTGAGGCCGACGCGAATGACATTCAGTTCAGCACTCCGCTTCGCCTGACAGACCACGCGTCGGCCGACGTGCTTCCCGTGTTTTCTCCCGACGGTCGGCACCTGCTGTGGACCACCGGCCGATCGAGTGATCTCTCGAGTCAACTTTGGCTCGCCGAACTGCATCTTGACGCCATCGACGCAGCCATCGACGAACTGCCAGGCACACCCCAGACAGCCACTCCGTGAGATCTCTCGTGACTCGAGCATCAACCCGCCACGACAGCAATGAACTCAGGGGCCCCGCTGACACGCTCGCGATGATTGGAGCCGGCCAGATGGCCCTGGCTCTCGCCAGCGGGTTCTGCCGCAGCGGTCGCCTGCAGGGAAACGCTATTCACTTTTTTGATCCGTCACCAGAGGCTGGGCAGCGGTTTCTCGCCGCGGTGCCAGACGCCACCTCCGCGGCCTCCGCCACGGCGGCCGCCGCTGCGGCGAGCCTTGTGTTCATCGCAGTGAAGCCGCAGCACGCGGAAGAGGCCTGCCGGACATTGCAGGGAACACTGACCGACAGCACCACGGTTGTCTCCATCGTGGCCGGCCTGCCGATCTCACGCCTTTCCGCCTGGCTGGGAACCGATCGCGTGATCCGCGTGATGCCAAATACGCCCTGCCTGGTTGGCCGCGGGGTGCTGGCCGTCGCCACCGGGAGTGGCGTGCCAGAGGAGACGGCGGTGCGTGTCGGGCACCTGCTCGAAGCCGTGGGTCACGTGCACCTGCTTGCCGAGGGGCTGCTTGATGCCGTCACCGGGCTCTCCGGATCGGGCCCGGGCTTCGTGGCGTTGATCGCCGAAGCGCTCGCAGACGGCGGCGTGCTCGCGGGGCTCCCCAGGACGCTCGCCCAAAAACTGGCCGTGCAAACGCTCGCCGGCACAGCAGCCCTCCTTGAAGCCACGGATGAGCATCCGGCGTCACTGAAGGATCGGGTGGCCAGCCCAGCGGGCACCACCATCGCTGGCCTTGCAACCCTCGAACGCATGGGCGCACGAGCGGCTCTCATCAACGCGGTCAAAGCAGCGGCAGACAGAGCCACCGAACTCGCCCGACCGCTCTCCAACGGGCCGGGCAAGTAAGGTCGCCTCGCTTCAACTCCGACGTGCTTTACCGCGATTACTTTTTGGCAGCCTTTTTCTTGGCTGTTTTTTTGGCGGCAGCCTTCTTAGCAGCAGTCTTCTTCGCGGCAGCCGTCTTTCCAGAGGCCTTGCGGGTGCCCTTCTCGGCGGCTCCGAAAATCGCTTCCCAACCTTCGGCGTAGCTGCTCGTGGATCCAACTCGAATAATGGACATACTCTGATCACTCCCAAGGCCGGCGGCTCGCGACACACCCATGTGCCGTCGTGCAACGCCGCAGGCTTCGTCGTATCCCGGCAAGCCGGATGACGTCAAGCGTTGTTCAGGTGAGCGAGGTCCGTAATCTCGAGCGACACCTCGCCATATGCCTCAGGGAGCGACGCGCGGCTGCCAACCGGCGGAGGCATGTCGCCGCCCGCCACCCCCAACTCCAACGTGTTGCGTCGCTGAAGGTGCCGCGTGACATCCCACCCGTAGCGGCCATCCCGACCGTGTTCCGCAGGGCCGAGCGGGTGACCGTTGAGGCACATCTCCGGCTCATCCCCCACGCCACTCACGAGGAGGTGCACACGGTGACCGCTGCCCAACCTCGATGGCAAACCGAATTTGCGAAGCCATCCGCCCTGCGGCGACCGCTCCCAGACTGACGTCAGTTTGATGACGTGCACTTCGTCGCCCATTCCTGCCACGCCTCCAAGTGCCTGCCCTACGACGCGATTGGATTTAGCAGGGCTGTTGGCAGAAAAACAGGCGAAAGGGCGAGCCGTCGGCACGGCGCTCGCCTGCTCTTTGCCAAAGCCCACCAACGTATGACTTGCTATACTGAAACTCCCTGGAAGATCATGTTCCGGGACTCATCGAAAGATTGAGCGTAGCGAAGAAACAGCCAAACAGGAGAGTCAACGGATGGGGAATGCCCTCGAGTTCACCGACGACAATTTTCAGCAGGAGGTGCTCAATGCCGACGTGCCCGTACTCGTCGACTTCTGGGCTCCATGGTGCGGACCATGCCGGATGATCGGCCCAGCGATCGATGAACTGGCCGCTGAGAACCAGGGCACCTGCCGTGTTGGCAAGGTCAACGTCGACGAGAACAGCAGCACCGCCATGGCCTACAACGTGGCCAGCATTCCCGCGATCATGATTTTCAAGGGTGGCCAACTCGTGCAGCAGTTCATGGGCGTCCAGCCCAAGCAGCGACTGCAGCAGGCGCTTGATGAGGCCAAGGGCTAAATCGCTGGCGGTCTCAGCCCACCCGGGCGAGCAGACTCAAGAGAGGCAGGTGTCCACAGTGGACGCCTGCCTTTTTCTTTGCACCGCAACTGCGACCCCACCTACGAGCTAGCAGCCGGCCGTCACTGGCTCGTGGTCGAGGTACTCCACAAGATGCCCATCGACGCCTGGATGTCGAAGTTTCTCGACCGCCTTGGCTTCGATCTGCCGCACCCGCTCGCGGGTCACACTGAAGATCGAGCCCACTTCTTCAAGGGTGTAGGAGTAGCCGTCGGCGAGGCCAAACCGCAGTCGCAGAATCTCACGCTCGCGGTAGCTGAGGCCAGCAAGCGCCTGACCGATTGACCGCTTGAGAGACTGCTGCTTCAGGCCGAGCAGCGGGTCTTCTTGTCGATGGTCCTCCACCACATCGCTGAACGAGGCGGTTTCTTCTTCACCTGCTGGCTGGTCGAGCGACGAGGGCTGCCGCGACATCCGCCACACGCACAGGGTTTCCTCGTTCGACAAGCCTGACACCTCGGCAAGTTCCTCGACCGATGGCTCCCGTCCGTGCGTCTGCAAAAACTCACGGGTCAGGTTTCTCAGCCGGGTCATGGTGTCGATCATGTGCACCGGCACCCGGATCGTGCGGCTTTGGTCGGCAATCGCTCGCGTAATGGCCTGCCGAATCCACCACGTGGCGTACGTGGAGAACTTAAAACCACGGGCATGCTCAAACTTGTCGACCGCCCGCATCAGGCCGGCGTTGCCCTCTTGGATGAGGTCGAGAAAACTCATGCCACGGTTGCGGTAACGCTTGGCGATCGAGACGACCAGTCGCAGGTTGCCGGCAGCCAGATCACGTTTGGCTTTGTCGTACCGTCCTTGCAGCACATCCAGCCTTTGCAGCCGTCGGGCGAGGGTCGGCCGCGTTTCGCGAGTCCTCCACAGCAGGCGACGCTGCTCCAACGAGAACGTCTTGGGCAGGTCGGCATCTTCTCCCCACACGCCGAGCCGCGTGCCCACCTCCCTCAACTGCTCAAGCAGCGGATAGAGTCGCTGAATCCGCAGACGG
>JBMTLP010000256.1:0-5230 GCA_049433245.1 Pirellulales bacterium | reverse complement strand
TGCGTTTGTGGCGATCCCTGATCCTCGGGGCGTGCCGCAAGTAGGCCCGAGGCAGTGGCAGTCGGCCTTTCTTCCGGCGGTGTTCCAGGGCACGCCGATGTCGGCCGACCGGCCCATCCCCAACCTCTCCCCCCCCGACTCGATCTCCGCTGATGCCGACCGTGCCAGCCGCGATTTCCTCGCGCTGCTCAATGACCAGCATCTCGCCATGCACCCGCACGACACCGACCTCGCTGCCCGCATCGCCGCCTATGAACTGGCCGCCAAGATGCAGCTCTCAGCGGCGGAGATCACGGACCTCTCCGGAGAATCCGCCGCTACGCTCACGATGTATGGTGCCGACGACCGCGAGAACACGACGAAGGCCCGCTTCGCTCAGAACTGCATCCTCGCTCGCCGGCTGATCGAGAAGGGGGTGCGGTTTGTGCAGCTCTTCAATGGGGCCTATGCGATGGGAGAGGGCGTGGGCAACTGGGATGGCCACAAGACACTCGTTGATCAGTACTCGGTGCACGGGCCGATCCTCGATCAACCTGTCGCGGGCTTGCTGCGAGATCTCAAAGACCGCGGTCTACTCGCCGACACGCTCGTGGCCTTCGTCACGGAGTTTGGGCGGATGCCAACCTTCCAAAAAGGAGCGAGTGGCCGTGATCACAACCCATCTGGGTTCACGGTTTGGCTCGCTGGCGCCGGGGTGAAGCGTGCCTTCCACTACGGCGCAACTGATGAGTTTGGATACAAGGCGGTGGAGAACATAGCCACCATCTATGACCTCCACGCCACGATCCTGCACCTGCTCGGCCTCCACCACACGCAACTGACCTTCTACAACAACGGCCTCGAGCGACGGCTCACCGACGTGCACGGCCATGTACTCGAGCCGATCCTGGCCTAGCGAGGCCTCTCTCCACGAACCGCCGCACGGCGTGAAGAACTGCAGACCAAATGCTCCGCGTACGTATGAACCTTCCACCTTGCATCCACGCACGAATCACCGCTGGTGTACTGGTAGCCGTCGCGGTGCTGAGCCTCGGCAGTACGAGTGCCGACGAGATCGACTTCGAGCGGGACATTCGACCACTGCTCCTCGACCGCTGCAGTGACTGCCACGGACCGGATCTTCAAGAGAGCCAGCTTCGACTTGATGTGCGACATCGTGCCCTGCGAGGCAGTGAGTTCGGACCGGTCATCGTTGCGGGCAAGGCAACGGCAAGCCCTCTGATCGAGCGGGTCACGCATGCCGACGAGGACCGCCGCATGCCGCCGAGCGAAGCCCTCGCCACCCACGAAATCGACCTCCTGCGACGCTGGATCGACGGCGGCGCATCGTGGCCCGAAAGCCAAGCCGACCGCCGCGCCCGCGAGGACGAGCACGATCCGCGTCGTGATCACTGGGCTTGGCAACCCGTGCAGCGTCCGGATTTCCCTGAAGGCGACGCCAGTAGCCTGCACCCGATCGATCGATTCGTGCAGGCATCGCTTTCCTCTGCTGGCCTCGGCCCGGCCAATGTCGCTGATCGCCGCACACTCATCCGGCGACTCTCCTTTGATCTACTGGGGCTCCCTCCCAGTCCGGAGCAGGTGGCAGCCTTCGTGAACGACGAGTCGCCAAACGCGTACGAAGCCCTCGTCGACCGGCTTCTCAGTTCTCCCCACTACGGTGAGCGGCAGGCACGTCACTGGCTCGATATCGCCCACTACGCCGATACCCACGGATTCGAACGCGACCAAATCCGCGAGAACGCCTGGCGGTACCGGGACTGGTTGATCCAGGCCTTCAATGATGACCTGCCCTACGACGAGTTTCTCCGCAGGCAGGTTGCCGGTGACGTGATCTCGCCGGATGACCCGGCGTTCACCATCGCCACCGGGTTTTTGGCAGCCGGACCATGGGACTTCGTAGGACAGGTGGAAACGAAGAGCGGCGTCCTTCGTCGCCAGGCCAGAGCCGACGACCTCGACGACATGATCACGCAGGTCATGACCGCCGCCTGCGGCGTGACGATCAACTGCGCCCGCTGCCACGACCACAAACTCGATCCGATTTCCCAACGCGATTACTACGCCATCGCCGCGACGTTTTCGGGGGTCAGCCGTGGCGAGCGGTCGACAAACCCGGCAGCGGAAGCTGCCTCTATTGCCGAAAGGGAACGGCTCACCCGCGAGATCGGCGACGCCCGCACACGCTTGGGCCGGCTCTCTGGCAACGCTCTCCGTCTCGCAGACATCGTGGGTGGGGGCGATGGCTACGGCAGTGGGCAAGCCGGTGCTGGCATTCACCCAGGAACGGGTGAGGCAGTGGCCGGCTCCCCCATGGGCTTTCTCGAAGCCATCACGCCCAACGCGCCTGTTGACGGCCCCTCAGCGAAGGTGGCTGCCGTGTTCATCCCCTGCGGCCCAGACCCCGTGCCGGTCACCACGGATGGCCTCACCGTCGCTGGCATTGCAGCGACATCCGCGGCGGCATGGGACGCGATCCGCAATGGCCCCGTCAACAGTCAGCACGCGACCGACCTCGATGGGGTGGACTACGCAACCGCTGACCACAGCATCCTTGGGCTGCATGCCAATGCTGGCATCACGTTTGATCTCGCTGCCATCTTCAAAGACGCCACCTTGAGCAAGCCTGCGTTTCGCTGCATCGTCGGATACGGCGGAATCACGCCCAAGGAGGGGGCCGACTACACGGTTGCCGTTGATGGCACCGTGCGGGCACACGGTCGCCTCGGCCGCGACAGCGGCGGAGTCTCGCTCGATGTGCCGCTGCCCCCGGGCAGCCGCTTTCTCACACTGATCTCCACCGATGCAGGCAACGGCATCTCACATGACCAGATCTTCTTCGCCGATGCCCGTCTGGAAGGTGAGCCTGAGGCGATCAGCGACGAGGCCCAACTGGAACTCGACGCCGCTCGACAACATTTGCATGACCTGGAAGCTGCGCGGGAGCAGTTGAAGCCGGTCCCCACGTTCTATGGCCCAGTTCCGCACGACCCTGAGCCGATTCATCGCCTCACCCGCGGAAACCCGGAGGCGCCCGCCGAACGGGTGTCTCCAGCCACCCTTCGCTGCTTGGAAGGACTCGATCCGCTCACGCTCGATGAGAGCGCTTCAGACGCCGATCGCCGCATCGCCTTCGCGGGCTGGGTCACCCACCCTGCCAATCCGCTCACGCCCAGGGTGATCGTCAACCGCGTGTGGCAGCACCACTTCGGCACGGGGCTCATCGACACACCGAGCGATCTTGGTCTCGGCGGTAGCCTGCCAAGCCACCCCGCACTCCTCGACTGGCTGGCCAGCGAACTCGTGACCCACAACTGGTCGCTCAAACACCTTCATCGCCTGATCTGCACGAGCCACGCCTACCAGCAGCAAAGTCATCTTGTTGAGCAGGCAACTGCAGCAGCATCCATCGACAGCGACAACCGGCTGCTGTGGCGGCAAACCCCCCGACGGCTCGATGCCGAAAGCATCCGCGATGCCATCCTCACCACCAGCGGCTGCCTCAACGTGGAGATGTTTGGCCCGGGCTACCGCGATTTCGACTACGAAGAAGCCTACGCCCCGGTCTACACATCGATCACCGCCGATGCTCCAGAACTTTGGCGACGCACCATCTACCGCTTCATCGTCCGCAGCACTCCCTCTCCCTTCCTGACCACGCTCGATTGCCCAAACCCAGCCAACCTCACACCTGTGCGACTGCAAACGACCACCGCACTGCAATCGCTCGCCTTGCTCAACAACGACTTTCTCCTGCGGCAGGCCGCGCACTTTGCGACGCGACTTGAGAGCGTGACGGCTGACCGAGATGAACAGGTGCGGCTGGCCTTTCAGTATGCGTTTCAACGGGAACCGGACGACGCTGAGCACCATGCCGCACAACGTCTGATCACCGAAACAGACCTCAGGCAGTTTTGCCGGATGCTTTTCAATGCCAATGAATTCATCACCGTCGACTAACCGCAACGCACCTCCTGGCTCCTGGAGTGGCGTGGCAGCGACCTCTCGCCGCGATGCGCTCTGGCAGCTGGGGGGAGGGTTGGGGGGCATCGCACTCGCCGCGATGCTGGCTGGCAGGCCGCGGGCCGCCCACTCCGCGTCGCAAGGAGTTCAGGCAGACACGCCTGCAACCTTACCGGCGAAAGCCAAGGCGGTGATTCAGATCTTTTGCCCGGGTGGCCTCTCGCATGTCGACACGTTCGACTACAAGCCGGAACTCGAACGGCGAGCCGGCACCCCGTTCGACACGAGCGGCGAACTTGAGTTCTTCGCTTCAAAACCGGGCAACTGCCAACCGAGCTACTGGCCATTTCGCCAGCACGGGCAGTGCGGTCGCTGGGTTAGCGATCTGCTGCCAAACCTTGCCAGACATGTCGACGACATGGCCTTCATTTACTCGATGCAGAGCAAGACGGCGCTGCATGGCCCGGCAATGTTTATGGCCAATAGCGGCTTCATCCTGCCCGGTTTTCCTGCCATGGGAGCCTGGATCACTTATGGCCTCGGCAGCGAAACCGAAGACTTGCCTGCGTTTGTTGTGCTTCCCGATCAGCGCGGCCTGCCGCCGGGTGGCCCCATCAACTGGGGCGCCGGCTTTCTGCCTGCGAGGCACCAGGGCACCGTGCTCGACACGGCCCCCGACAGGCCGCCCCTCGCGGACCTCTTCCCACCAGACAACCACCGCGAGATCCTCGCTGGCGAGCCGGCGGGCCGTCGCTTTCTTGAAGTGCTTAACAACAAACATCTCGAGACCCGCCACGACCAGACCGACCTTACCGCGCGGATCGCAGCCTATGAGATGGCTGCCCGCCTCCAACTCTCAGCCCCCGACGTTACCGACCTCTCTCGTGAGTCGGCCCCCACGCATCGGCTCTACGATGTCGACCACCCCGACCGCGGCTCCTTTGGCAGGCAGTGCTTGCTCGCCCGCCGGCTCGTGGAGCGCGGGGTACGGTTCGTGCAGATCTACTGCGGGGCGGAGAACACCACGAGCCAACCGATTCGCCCCAATTGGGACTCCCACGAGGATCTCGCCCGCGATCACGGCTACTGGGGGCCGATTCTCGATCAAGGCGCGTCGGCACTCCTCTCCGACCTCAAGGCCCGCGGTCTGCTCGAGAGTACTCTCGTGATGTGCTCCCCCGAGTTTGGTCGGCAACCCGCCGCGCAAGGCAAGGGGCGGGATCATAATCCTGGTGCGTTTACCGTGTGGCTCGCGGGGGGCGGCATC
>JBMTLP010000255.1:0-5238 GCA_049433245.1 Pirellulales bacterium | reverse complement strand
CCACACTCGCCACCACCACGTCACTGTCAGCGAGCGCTCGCGCCGCCTGGGCTACGTCAACCGAGCGAACACAGAGGCAACCCACACCACGGTTGCGGCACATCGCCACGGCGGCCTCGAGATCACGCTCCGTCGCCTGAGGTTTGAGCACCGCGTGATCGAGCTTCTTGGCCACGTCAGCGACCGTGAACGACGCTGCCTTCATGTCTCCACGCAGTTCCCGCAGCGTCCCTTGAGGAGCACTTCGGTGACCCGAGGAATCTCCGCAACGCTCATCCGCCCGGCGTGGTCGTCGGACAGGGTAGCCGGCCCTCCCCGCTTCTTGGCTGCGGTTGGTACCGCTACTGACGACGGAGCATGCAACTTGGGCATGATCTCCACCGTCACGTCATTCAGACAAGAAACCTCGCCGCAACTGGTACACACGAAGTGGGGGTGGCTCGCGTCGTGCCCGTGCGTCGCGTCGTCACCTCGGAACTCGAACCGCCACACATGATCACCTACGTCGACGCGGACGAGCATCGACGCCTCCGTCAACTCGATCAGGTTGCGGTAGATCGTGGCCCGATCAAACCCCTTGTCCGCCAGCTCGTCGGCAACTTCAGCGTGCGTCTTGGGGCCACGGTGATCGACGAGATGCTGCAGCACGGAGAGCCGAGCCGTCGTGCACCGCAAGCCAGCCGACTTAAGTCGCTCACGCAGGGTTTCAGGGGGTGTGGGCTTGCTCTTAGACACCTTCCCAGTCTAACGGCGGCGTCCCCCTGGTGGCCATCGTCGCCGCGTGTCAGGCGGGCACGCGCAGCAGGGACGCCGGCGGGGGCTTCCAGCACTCCGAGCACCCCCTGAATCACGGCGAAAAAGAGCCTCCATAGAAAACCGCTTGACGCCTCGAAGTGGCTTAGTACGATCACGCCCCGGCCATATGAAGTGGTCGGCGAAGACATCGCCACAACATCTTGCGATATATGCAAAGGGAGTTGCTTTTTTCGGCTTGTGGAACGTTCCGTCCGCTCACCACACGTGTGTGCGGAAAACGGAGGCTCCGGCACCTGCCATGCTCTCCGACCGTGCGTTTTGCTGAAGCCGAAAGTCGTTGCCCGCTTGCTATACGCAAGTATACTGACTCATCTCATCCCTAGGTTCCGTTCATCTCGCGCCCGGGTGCGAGTTACTTGCTGTCCCTGCCCAATTTGGAGCCCGACATGTCGCACGACTTTGCATCCACGTCAGCCACTTCGGTTTCTCACCCCCAGGCGGACGTGGCAGCAGCCTCCCGCATGCGTGAGCCCTTGGTGATTGACGCCACCTTCTGCCCGGTGGATGCCGACAGCCCGTTCGACACGACCGAATGGGAACTCCGCACTGCGGCGATCAAGGGGGAAGACGGCAAGGTGCTCTTCGAGCAGCCCGCCTGCGAGATTCCGGCGGCGTGGAGTCAGCTGTCCACGAACGTGGTCGTCAGCAAGTACTTCTACGGGGAGATTCACACCCCCGAGCGCGAGCACTCCGTCAAGCAACTCGTCCACCGCGTCGCACGCACGATCGCTGACTGGGGTGTCAAAGACGGCTACTTCCAGTCGGCGGAGGATGGCGAGCGGTTCTATCGCGATCTCTCTTGGCTCTGTGTTCACCAGCACGGGGCATTTAACTCCCCCGTTTGGTTCAACGTCGGCCTCTTCAACGAGTACGGCGTGAAGGGCGCCCCCTGCAACTGGCGGTGGGACGAAGCGACTCGAGAAGTCGTCCAGCCCGAAAACCCCTACGAATACCCCCAAGGTTCCGCCTGCTTTATCCAAAGTGTGCAGGACAACATGGAAGACATCATGGACCTCGCCCGCAGCGAGGCGATGCTCTTCAAGTTTGGATCTGGAACCGGCACCGACCTTTCCACTCTCCGCAGCCAGCGGGAAAAACTCGCCGGCGGTGGCAAGCCATCGGGCCCACTCTCCTTCATGCGGGTGTATGACCAAGTTGCCGCCGTGGTGAAGAGTGGTGGCAAGACCCGGCGGGCTGCCAAGATGCAGTCGCTGAAGGTGCACCACCCCGACATCATGGAGTTCATCGAGTGCAAGGCCCGCGAGGAAAAGAAGGCTCGCGTCCTTATTGAGAAGGGGGGCTACGACGCCAACTTCAACGGTGAAGCCTATGCCTCGATTCTGTTCCAGAATGCGAATCTCTCCGTTCGAGTGAGCGACGAGTTCATGCAGGCCGTCGATCGCGACGACAACTGGACCACGCGGTGGGTGACTGACGGCAGCAAGGCGGGCCCCACCTTCAAGGCCCGAGAAGTCCTCAACCGGATGTCGGAGTGTGCCTGGCAGTGCGGCGATCCCGGCGTGCAGTACGACACCACGATCAACCGTTGGCACACCTGCCCCAACTCGGGCCGCATCAATGCCAGCAACCCGTGCAGCGAGTACATGTTCCTCGACGACACGGCCTGCAACCTGGCCAGCATCAACCTGATGAAGTTCCGCAAGCCCGACGGCCACTTTGACGTCGATCGGTTTGCAGCGGCCTGCCGCATCTTCTTCATCGCCCAGGAAATCCTTGTCGACCATGCCAGTTATCCGACCGCTCGGATTGCCCGCAACAGCCACATGTACCGACCGCTCGGACTGGGCTACTCAAACCTCGGTAGCCTGCTGATGGCCGATGGCCTGGCCTATGACAGCGATGCCGGCCGGGGAGTGTGCGGAGCGATCACCGCGATCCTGCATGGTGCTGCCAACCGGGCGAGCGCCGAGCTGGCGGCAGCGGTGGGGGCCTTCGAGGGCTACTCAGCCAACCGCGAACCGATGCTGCGGGTGATGCAGATGCACCGCAAGGCCGTCGATCAGATCGACGTGGCCTGCCCGCAGTACCTCCGCGATGCAGCCCGGCACATCTGGGACGAGGTTCTCAGCGGCGGTCAGGAGCATGGCTTCCGCAATGCCCAGGCTACGGTGCTCGCCCCAACCGGCACGATCAGCTTCCTGATGGACTGCGACACGACCGGGATTGAGCCCGATATCGCTCTGGTGAAGTACAAGCAACTTGCCGGCGGCGGCATGCTCAAGATCGTCAACCAGACGGTCCCGCAGGCGCTGCGTACGCTCGGCTACGACGAGCGGGCGGTGGAATCGATCCTGGCCTACATCGACGAGAAGGACACGATCGAAGGCGCCGCAGGCCTCGATGAAAAGCACCTGCCCGTGTTTGACTGTGCCTTCCAAGCCCGGCTCGGCAAGCGGTCAATCCCATGGATGGCACACGTGAAGATGATGGCGGCCGCCCAGCCGTTTCTATCCGGAGCAATCTCTAAGACGGTCAACATGCCGCGTGAGACCACGCCGGAAGACATCTCGGGAGCCTACATGGAAGGCTGGCGAATGGGCCTCAAGGCTCTTGCCATCTACCGCGACGGCTCCAAGGAAAGCCAGCCACTCAACACCAGTACCGAGAGCGACAAGGCCAGCGAAAAAGCCTCCAAGGCTGCTCCCCGTCGCGACCGGCTTCCCGACACGCGTCGCAGTGTCACGCATAAGTTCAACGTGGGTGGCCACGAAGGCTACATCACGGTGGGCCTGTTCGATGACGGCCGCCCGGGCGAGCTCTTCATCACGATGGCCAAGGAGGGCAGCACCATCGGCGGCCTGATGGATGCCTTCGGCACGGCGATCTCGATGAGCCTGCAGTATGGCGTGCCCCTCGAGGTGTACGTGAAGAAGTTCTCCCACACCCGGTTCGAGCCCTGGGGTTACACGAAGAACTCCGACATCCCCGTCGCCAAGAGCCTCGTTGACTACATCTTCCGCTGGCTCGGCATGGAGTTCCTGCCGGGCTACCGCGAAGCCAGCAAGGGCGCCTCTCCGGCGGCATATGGTGATCGCTCGAGCGGAGATGGTGGGGGTGACGAGGATGGAGAAACAAAGCGGAAGCCCGCCGCCACGATGGCGAGCGGGCTGGCCGATGGGCAAGGAGCCGCCCCCAACAAGTTCCCCAGTGCCAGCAGCGGATCGAAGTCGAGCAACGGCTCCGGCAATGGCCGTGCCTCGCAGCAAGCAGCGAGCAATGGCTCCAAGGCCCAGAGTCAGACCTGGCAGCGATCGAGCGGACCTGCCACTCCATCGACCTCCGAAACCAACGCTGCTCTGCTGGAGCGGGCGGGGTTGAAGATGCAGATGAAGGCAGACGCCAACGCCACCGATCGGGAAAGTCAGTTCGCGAACTTCCAGATCGATGCACCGGCCTGCGACAACTGCGGTTCGATCACAGTTCGCAACGGCAACTGCTACCTCTGCCACAACTGCGGCAACAGCATGGGATGTAGCTAGAGAGATGCTGAGCCTCGAATCGAAAACATCCGATCGCTGGCTCGGGCAGGTCGACGCACATCTCGACGAAATCCTGATTGACCATGCCCACTGCGAAAAGAAAGCAGCGGGCACGGCCATGAACTTGCTGTTTGCCTACGTCGACAACATCGACCTGTGTCGGGAGATGACGGAGATTGTTGAAGAGGAGTTGGCTCACTTCCACCTCGTGGTCAACCTGCTCGGAAGGCGAGGGATCGGGTTCCGACGCCTCACGCCTTCCACGTACGGTCGCAAGCTCAACGACCTCGTCCGCCGTCAGGAGCCGCATCGCGCCGTCGATCGGCTCTTGGTGGCGGGGCTGATCGAAGCACGCTCCTGCGAGCGATTCGACCTGCTGCGGCGGCACATGCGGCGGCTTGTCGATGGGGTGGAGTTCGACGGCGAGTTGGCTGATTTTTACGAGAGCCTCTTCGAGTCTGAAGCGAGGCATCACACCACCTACGTAAGGCTCGCCAAGAGTTTTGCGAGCGATGAGGATGTGCAGGCACGGCTCGCGGAACTCGCAGCTGCCGAATCCGAGATTCTGGCCGAAGGCGATCCGCTTCCGCGGATGCACAGCTAGCGCTGCGTTCAGGCCTCCGCTCGGGGGCTGCGTTCAGGTCTCCTGCAGGGAGAAGCCGGCGTCGACTCGTCCTCCGAAAGGGAATTCGCGGCGGGGAAGAATTTCCAACAGCCGAGAGGGGCAGGATGACGAAACATCATCCTGTCAGAAATACGAACGCTGTTTCATTCCGTCGGAGGATCCAAACCTTACGCGTGAATCCGAGGCTATTGACCAGCCGTGCTCAGCACGACCTGCCTCGCATTCTTCTCGCAGCGACATACTCCGTCGCACTCGAAACAGCCGTTCGATTCCGCGAGTCCGCGGTGGGGCCCCCGG
>JBMTLP010000254.1:0-5255 GCA_049433245.1 Pirellulales bacterium | reverse complement strand
CAGACACTCGCCGAAACCTACGCGGCGCTTGCGCTGGCGTGTGGATCGCAGGTTTGCCAGAGGGCTGAAGTCGATCAGGATGACCCGCAGGCCGACAGGCTTGTGCTCGAAGGCATCGCTCGATGGTGCCGGCGGTTTTCGCCAACCACAGCCATCGAGGATGCTGAGCGACCGGAATGCATCCATGTCGATCTTGCGGGCACAGCGAAGTTGCTCGGCGGTGAGCAGTTGGTGGTTCGCACGGCTGTCTGGACGTTGGCCTCGAGGGGGCTCTACGCTCGTGCGGCCGTAGCCGACACACCCGCAGCGGCCTGGGCTGCGGCACATCACCCAACAGCGGTTCGCCTCCCCGCTCGCGAGACGAGTCGGCAAGCCCCGAGGCAAAGTGGGCGACGATGGGCTGTGGTGCCACATGGGTGCCAGGGCGAGTGGCTCGCGGAGTTGCCGGTTGCGGCCATGCGGCTCCCAGAAACCACGGTTTCGCTTCTCGCTGAGCTTGGTGTGCTGAAGATTAGCCACCTGTTGCAGTTGCCACGTACGAATGTTGAGAGTCGGCTCGGGCCGTTGGCTGCTCTCAGGATTGCGGAGTTTGAAGGAAGCCGTGCGGAGCCGTTGCTGGCTGTTGCCGACGACACCTTCCCGCACGCGGAGTGCCATCTCTCGGCACCAGCGTCCACGCTGGAGGCGGTGCGGTGTGTACTTGAACCGCTTGTTGAGCAGTGCTTGGCCGCTCTCGCAACCCGTGGTTTTGGGGTGACTGTGTTGCAGGTGCGGCTGGCTGAAGCAGCGTCGACTTCGACCAAGGCTGCGCCCACCGTGATTGATATCGGTTTGTTTCGGCCGAGCGTGTCGGCGCAGCATGTGGTTGATCTGGTGCAGCTGCGGATGGCACGGACGAGGCTCCCGCGAGAGGTCGAGTCGCTTGCCGTGGAAGTGGTGTCGGCTGGGGCGGTGATGTCCAGGCAACGCGTGCTCTTTGATGGTTTGGCGTCGTCGGCCACGCAGAGAACGGGGGAGCAGGAGGCTCAGTTGGGAAGCCTCCTCGACCGTTTGGCGGGGCGGCTCGGTCGCATGGCGGTGTTTGAGCCGCGATCGGTGATCGATGCTCAGCCCGAGCATGCATGGGTGGCAGTTCCACCAACACCTGGTAGCCCACGAATGACGGCCACCAGTGCCCCGACGACTCCAGCTACCGGGGTCAGGCCCATGTGGATGACGCCCCGACCGATTCGCGTGGAAACCGTGTCGGTGGTGCCAGATGGCCCGCCGCTGTGGTTTTGTATCAGCGGTGTGCGGCACCGTGTTGCTGAAGCGTGGGGGCCTGAGCGAATTGAGACCGCTTGGTGGCGAGGATGCTCCGTTCGACGCGACTACTACGTTGTGGAAACCGAGTCTGGTGATCGCTGGTGGTTGTTTCGGCATCTCGGCGAGAGCGACGCTCGGCAGGAGAAACGCCTCCACGCCTCGAGGCGGTCCACGACATCCCCATCAAACACATCGGCTGCTTCGGCAAGTGATCGAGGGGCGTGGTTTGTGCATGGCCAGTTTGCGTGACGCGGGTTTTGGTCGCAGGTCAGGCGTCGGTTGTACATGAGGGCGTTGGTGATTCAGGAGAGGGATGGTGAAGCACATGTATGCCGAACTGCATTGCGCGAGCAATTTTTCCTTCCTCCAGGGAGGATCGCATCCGGATGAGCTCGTGTTGCGAGCGGCTGAGCTGGGATACACGGCGCTGGCCATTACTGACCGCATGAGTTTGGCGGGCATGGTGAGGGCGCATGGTGCGGCTAAGACGGCAGGGATTCCTTTGGTTGTCGGTGCGGTGTTGGAGGTGGCGCCGCTTCGCCAAGGGGATGAAACGCAGTCTCTTGTGGTGTGGGTCCAGAATCGATTGGGCTATGCGAATCTCTGTCGGCTGCTGACGGCGGGCCAGGCTGCAGGAGGTGTGCTGCAGCGTGAGGACGTCGCAGCGCACGAGGAGGGCCTCTTGGCAGGAATCTGCCTGCGACCGCTCGCCTCGCATCTGCTGGCAGACATGGCCGAGAGTGGAGCGACCTCCCGCTTTACCTCGCAGCTGGCGATCGCGCCTTGGAAAGACATCTTTGGCGACCGCCTCTATGCCCTTGCGGAGGTCTCGCGCGAAGGAGCTGACGAAGAACTACTCGCCTGGTATGGGCAGGTTGGCCGCGCCTGCGGTGTGCCTCTGATCGCTGCGGGGGATGTGCGCTACCACGTGCGGAGTCGGATGCCGCTGTTTGATGCACTGTGTGCGGTCCGGCATGGTTGCACGGTTGAAGAGGTGCGTGGGCAGCTCCTGACCAACGCGGAGCGGCATCTGCAGTCTGTTGAGGCGGTTCAGGAACGGTTTGCTCTGCTCCCTGGAGCCGTTGAACGCACGCACGATGTGGCGAGCCGCTGCACGTTTTCTCTGGATGAGTTGAGGTACGAATACCCGGATGCCACGGTGCCTCCCGGTCGCACGCCAACAGAGCATCTTGCGGACCTGGTCTGGCGGGGAGCTCGCAAACGTTATCCGAAAGGTGTGCCTGAGAAGGTGCAGAGGTTGCTTGAGCATGAGCAGCATCTGATCGCTGAACTCGGTTACGAAGCCTACTTTCTCACGGTGTTCGATATTGTTCGGTTTGCCCGGCGTCGTGGCATCCTCTGCCAAGGCCGCGGTTCGGCAGCCAACTCAGCGGTCTGCTATTGCCTCGGGATCACGTCGGTCGATCCGGCGAGGGCCAACCTGCTCTTTGAGCGGTTTGTCAGCCGAGAGCGGCGAGAGGCTCCAGACATCGATGTGGATTTTGAACATCAACGTCGAGAAGAGGTGATTCAGTACATCTACCAGACGTACGGTCGCAACCGGGCTGGCATGACGGCTGAGGTGATTCGGTACCGGTTGCGGTCGGCGGTGCGCGATATGGGGAAAGCGATCGGGCTCTCCCTGGATCGTCTGTCGGCTATTGCCGACTGCCTTGACGTGGCTGACGGTGCAGATGCCCTGCCTGGGCGATTGCGTGAGGCGGGGCTTGACCCTGAGAGCGAGACGGGCCGTCGGCTGCTCTGGCTTGTGGGGGAACTGATCGGCTTTCCTCGTCACCTTGGGCAGCATGTTGGTGGGATGGTGATCACGCGGGGCGACCTGCGGGATCTCGTGCCGATCCAGCCTGCCGCGATGGCCGGTCGGACGATCGTGCAGTGGGATAAAGATGATCTCGATGAACTCGGCATTCTGAAAGTTGACTGCTTGGCTTTGGGCATGCTCACGGCGATCCGCCGCGCCTTCGATCTCATTGCAGAACAGGGTGGCCCTCGTCTCACACTCGCAGATGTTCCTGCTGAAGATCCTGCGGTCTACGAGATGATTTCGCAGGCTGACACGGTGGGAGTTTTTCAGATCGAAAGTCGGGCTCAGATGAGCATGCTGCCACGGCTCCGGCCAGCGTGCTTCTACGACCTGGTGATCGAGGTCGCGATCGTGCGACCGGGGCCGATTCAGGGAGACATGGTCCATCCCTACCTGCGGCGTCGAAATGGCGAAGAGCAGGTGGAGTACCCCAGTGAAGCGATTCGGGAGGTGCTTGAGAAAACCCTCGGAGTCCCTCTGTTTCAAGAACAGGCGATGCGGTTGGCCGTTGTGGCGGCGGGTTTTACGCCTGGGGAAGCCGATCAGCTGCGGCGAGCGATGGGAGCGTGGCGGCGACCGGGTTTGATCGAAGCGTTTCGGCAGAAGCTCATTGCAGGCATGCTCGCGCGTGGGCTTTCTGCACGGTTTGCAGAGCAGGTTTTCGGGCAGATCCGGGGCTTCGGTGAATATGGGTTTCCGGAGTCGCATGCGACGAGTTTTGCATTGCTCGTGTATGTGTCGGCTTGGATCAAGCGACATCATCCGGCAGCGTTTACTGCCGCTCTGCTTGCCAGTCAGCCCATGGGCTTCTACGCCCCTGCCCAACTCGTGCGGGATGCGCGATCCCACGGTGTGAAGGTGCTGCCGGTCGATGTGCATGCCAGTGGCTGGCACGCGCGACTCGAGCGGAGCGAAGAAGAGGCCGGGGCGCGGGGATCTCCTGCACTCAGACTGGGGTTGGAGATGGTGCATGGCTTGGGGGAAGAGGCGGGGCGACGGATCGAAGAGGCAAGAGGTCGCTGTCGAGCGTTTGAGGGTATGGAAGATCTGGCCAGGAAGGCCTCGCTCGATCGTGCTCGACTGCTGCTTCTCGCCCGGGCAGGTGCGTTCGGCTCGCTTGAATCGGATCGTCGGCGAGCCCTTTGGGAGGCGATGGATGGGCTTGATCGACCGGGGAGTCTGCCGCTGTTCGAGCAGATCGGCCCGGCAAACGGCTCGGCTCGCAGCCAACTTCCCGCAGCACCACGACCGGCAGCATCGTCTCTGGCAGGGCCGTTCGAATCTGGTCAGTTCGCACCGATGACTCGCTTTGAGCGGGTGCTGGCTGACTATCGAACGTCAGGGCTCTCTCTCGAGGCGCATCCGGTGCATTTCATCCGCGACGCGCTCACTCGCAGCGGTGTGGTGACAACCGCCGAGACGACGAGGCTCCCTGAGGGGAGGCGGGTGCGGGTGGCGGGGATCGTGCTCTCCAGGCAGCGGCCAGCCACAGCCAAGGGCTTGGTCTTTTTGTCGATTGAGGATGAGACTGGGAGTGCCAATGTGGTGGTGCATCCACCCGTCTGGCAGGCGGCGGATGTCCATGCGAGACGAGGAGCGGTCGTGGTGGTTTCGGGGAGAGTGCAGAGGCGAGGCACGACGCTGCACATCCTGGCAACCAGCCTGACGGGAAGCCAGGAGATGTCACCTGCCCTGCCGCGGCAGTCACGGGATTTTTGTTGAACGCTTTTTGCTACAACTCCAGCATGACGACTCTTCTCCAAACAGATCTTGGCCTCGGCTCAGTGCACCGCGGAAAAGTCCGCGACTGCTACGACCTCGGTGAACAGATGCTCATCGTGAGCACCGATCGAATCAGCGCCTTCGATTGGATTCTTCCCACGCCGATTCCCGACAAGGGGCGGGTGCTCACTGCGATTTCGGCCTTCTGGTTTGAGTGGCTTGGCGTTGAACACCATCTGATCACGACCGATGTGTCGGCGATGGGGTTGCCAGCTCGTGTCGACCTCGCACCGCTCGTCGGTCGCTCGATGCTCGTCCGCAAAGCGAGTGTCGTGCCCTTCGAATGTGTGGTGCGCGGGTGGCTCGCGGGGTCGGGGCTTAAGGAGTACCGCGAGGCGGGAAC
>JBMTLP010000253.1:0-5255 GCA_049433245.1 Pirellulales bacterium | reverse complement strand
GACCACGCGAGCAGCGTCGTCTGTGCTCAGCCCTGCAGCGGATCGACCTGGAGAAACTGCAGCCACTGCATCTCGTCGGCCAGCCGGATCACGCCAAGCCGGTTGGGGGCGTCCATGCCGATCGCCAGGCCCACGAGCATCAGCCCCTCGGGCCGCTTGTGCTTGCCGACGAGCAGGCACCAGTTGGTCTCGGTGAGATCGCGGCCGGGCACCATCAGGTGCCGAGCGAGCGTGTTGGCAAAGCCGGTCACGCTCACCTGATTGGGCCAGATCTGCACGACGGGCTCGTCGCGGCGGGCCATCTTCCCGAGGCCAGGCACAACGGTGTTGAGCACGGCAAAGGTTTGGTCTTTGCTCGGCGGCTTGATCTTGCCAAGCGGGGCAAACACAACGACCCCCAGCATCCCGGGCAGGTTCTGCACCCGCAGACCCAGCGGCCTGCCTTCAGGGTTTGGCAACTCCGAGAGGTCGACCAGCAGGGACGGCTCGATCAGAGAGTCTCTCTTTTTTTTCCGCGGAAGCAGGGCCCGCAGGAGAACGACGACCATCACGAGGCCAACGAGCAGAGCAGCTCCGATCATCGTCGGCGACAAGCCGGAAGCATCTGGCATGGCGTGCAACCCTCCGAGTTCTTCGGGAACGCATGCGAAGGACCACCGGCAAACCGGCGATCCTTACCCCAGAGACACCAGCAGGATTATCACCCCGTGACGCCGCACGTGCCAGTCGAGTTTCAGAAAAAACCGCTTCTTTTGAACGTCCTGAGTAGGCTGAATCCATGCTGCGTTTTCCTCAAAGGCTTGCTGCCATGTCTCCGCCTGCCGCCTCGCGCCCGCCGGTGCGGTCGCTGTTTCCACTCGCGCTCGCCGCTCTGGTCGCCGCCGGCTGTGGCCGGCAGTCACCGCCGATCGCCGAACTGCCGCCGCCTGAGGTCAGCGTGATGCAGCCGGTCCGCCGTGAGGTGCTCGACACCGTCGAGTTCACCGGCAACGTTGAGGCGGTTCACGAGGTGGAGATCAAAGCCCGCGTGTCAGGCTTCGTAACGGCGATCCACTTCACGGACGGCCAGTCGGTGAACGAAGGCGACCCGCTCTTCACGATCGACGAGCGGCCCTACGCGATTGCCCGCGACTCCGCCGCTGCCGAGATCGCCAAGCAAGAGGCGATCCTCGCTGAACAGAAGAGCGAGGTGGTCCGCAAAGAAAAGCTGCTTCCCAAGGGGGCGGTCACGCAGGAGGAGTATGAGATCGCCGTCGCCAAGCGAGATGCCAACGCGGCGATGCTCGCGGCGGCCAAAGCCACTCTCGAGAAGGCGGAGCTCGACCTGGAGTTCTGCCAGGTGGCCTCGCCGGTCACGGGCCGCGTCAGCCGCCGCTTCGTTGATGTGGGGGATCTCGTGGCGGGCACCGAGGCCACCGCCACTCCGCTGACTGCGGTCGCCAGCCTCGACCCGATCTATGTCAGCTTTGATGCCGACGAACGGAGCGTGATCCTCTCGCGGCAGCGGGCGCTGGAGAAGATTGGCGACAACGGCGGCGAGCCGGTGGAGTGGCAGGACATCAAAGAACTGGCAATCCCCGTCGAAGTGCAACTCGTCACCGATGAGGGCTTTCCCCATCAGGGTGTGCTCGACTTTGTCGACATCGCCGTCCTCGAGGGCACGGGAACCGTTCGCTGCCGGGCCGTGCTCGACAACCCCGAGCGGCTGATGATGGCCGGCATGTTTGTGCGGGTGCGGCTGCCCTTTGGCGATCCACGGTCGGCCCTGCTCGTTCCCGAGCGGGCGATCGGCACCGATCAGGGCAACAAGTTTGTGTATGTGGTTGAGCCCGACAATCGCGTGGCGATCCGGCCGGTCACTCTCGGCTTTCTCACCGACGGCCTGCGGGTGATCGACGAAGGCCTGGCGGAAACCGACCGCGTGATCATCAGCGGCCTCAACCGGGTGCGTCCTGGCATCACCGTTCGCCCCGACGACCGCACGGGCACCAACTGAGCATGTTCTCCCACTACTTTGCAGACCGGCCTGTCTTCGCCAGTGTGCTCTCGATCGTGATTGTGATCGTGGGGCTCGTGGCGCTCACCAGCCTGCCGGTGGGCCAGTATCCCGAGATCGCCCCGCCGACGATCTCGATCACCGCGGTCTACCCCGGGGCCAGCGCCCAAGTGGTGGCCGACACCGTGACCACGCCGATCGAGCAGGAGGTCAACGGTGTGGAAAACATGCTTTACATCTCTAGCAAGAGCAGCGGTGACGGCGTGGCCACGATCGAGGTCACCTTCACTCTTGGCACCGACATCGACCAGGCCCAGGTACTCACCCAAAACCGTGTCGCAATCGCCGAGGCCAAGCTGCCTGAGGAAGTGCTACGCCAGGGCGTGACGGTCAAGAAGAAGTCACCAAGCATTCTCCTGTGCGTGAACCTGACCTCGCCCGACGGCCGCTACGACCAGCTCTACTTAAGCAACTACGCGACGCTGCAGGTCAAGGATGCCCTGGCTCGGATTCCCGGGGTGGGTGACGTGTCCTTTCTTGGGGGCCGCGACTACGCGATGCGGGTCTGGCTCGATCCCGACAAGCTCGCGGCGCGAAGCCTCTCCGCTGGCGACGTGGTGCGGGCGCTTCGCGAGCAGAACGCCCAGGTGGCCGCTGGCCGGCTGGGCAGCGAACCGACCACAGGCGTCGTCGACTTCCAGCTGCCGATCAACACCACGGGCCGGCTGCCGACCGCGGACGAGTTTGCTGAGGTCATCGTGAAGGCCGGGCCCAATCCGGCAGACAGCGGCGGTGGCATCGGCCCGGCCCGCTCCTCAGGCATCGTGCGGATTCGCGACATCGGCCGCGTGGAACTCGGGGCCAAAGATGAGGAGATGGGCAGCCGGCTCGATGGCGACCCCACGGTGACGATCGCCATCTTTCAGCTACCCGGTTCCAACGCCCTGGAAACCGCCAAGGCCATCCACGAGGAGATGGCTTCCCTCGCCCGCGACTTCCCCGAGGGCCTCGCCTACGCGATCCATTACGACACCACGGTGTTTGTGGAGGAGAGCGTGCAGGAGGTGGTCAAGACGCTCTTCGAGGCGGTGGTGCTCGTTTTTCTCGTGGTGCTGATCTTCCTGCAGGACTGGCGGGCCACACTGATTCCGATGCTGGCGGTGCCGGTGTCACTGATCGGCACGCTGGCGGTGATGGCGGGCCTCGGCTTCACACTCAACAACCTCTCGCTGTTTGGCCTCGTGCTGGCGATCGGAGTCGTCGTCGACGATGCAATCGTGGTCGTGGAAAACGTGGAGCGGCTCCTGGCCGAGGGCCTCTCCTCTCGCGAGGCCACGCGGAAGACGATGACCGAGGTCTCGGGGGCGTTGATGGCCACGTCGCTGGCGCTGGTGAGCGTGTTTGTGCCGACGGCGTTTATCGCCGGCATCAGTGGCGAGTTTTACAAGCAGTTTGCCCTGACGATTGCCGCCAGCACGGTGATCTCCACCTTCAACTCGCTGACGCTCTCGCCGGCGATGGCGGTCGTGCTCTTTCGTGGACACGAGGCGGAGTCGGCAGCCCACACCCAGGCCGCCGCCGCCAAGCGGGCCCTGCCAGCGGCCGGTGTGGCCCTGTTCGCCGGGCTGTTGGTGATGTGGCTGTCGGAGGCCCAGGCGCTCGCGGCAGTGGGTGGCCTGCTACCTAGCGGACTGCCCGCCGCAGGCGTGGCCGAAACAGAGGGCTGACTCTCGTTTGCCATGCTTTCCTGGGCGGTGCGGCTCGTGGTGTTTGGGCTCGGCGCGGCGGCCGGTTGGTTGGCCGCTCCGCTGATCAACCGGATGCTGGCGGCTTTCTTTGCCGTCTTCAATCTCTTCTTTGAGATCACCACCGGAGCCTACGGCAAGGCGGTGGGCCGTCTTGTGCGGCTGGCGATTGTGGTGATGGCGGTCTATGTCGGCCTGATGGGCCTGACCTACGTCGGCTTCACCAGCGTGCCGACCGGCTTTATCCCCGAGCAAGACAAGGGCTACCTGGTCGTCGACTGCACGCTGCCGGAAGGAGCGAGCCTGCAGCGGACCGACCCGGTCGTCCGCGAGCTCGAGCGGCTGGCCTTGGAGACCCCGGGCGTGGCCCATGTGATCTCGGTTACGGGCTATTCGCTGATCTCCAGTGTGAATCAGTCCAACGCCGGCGGCATGTTCGTCTTGCTGGAGCCCTTTGCCGAGCGACGGATCGATGCGACGAAGTCGGCCAACAACGTGCTCAAGAGCCTGCGGCAGAAGTTTGCTGCGATCCGCGAGGGTACGGTGGTGGCCTTCGGCGCCCCGCCGGTTGATGGCCTCGGCCGCACCGGTGGCTTTAAGCTCGAGATCCGTGACCGCACCAACCAGGGCCCGCTCGCTCTCGATGCAGCGGCAGATGCCCTCGTGGAGGCAGCCGCCGCCCAGCCGGGTATCGCCGGCGTGTTCTCCAGCTTCCGGGCCGACCAGCCACAGCTCTTCGTCGACATCGACCGCACCAAGGTCAAAGCCCAGGGCATCAACCTCGAGGAAGTTAGCCGCACGCTGCAGGTCTATCTCGGCGGGGCCTATGTCAACGACTTCACCGCCTTCGGCCGCAACTGGCAGGTGAAACTCCAGGCCGACGCCCCCTTCCGCATGACCGAGGAGGCGATTCGGCAGCTGAAGGTCCGCAACGCCGCGGGCGTGATGGTGCCCTTGGCCACGCTGGCGACCGTCAGCGACACCGCCGCCCCCGCGATCATCACCCGCTACAACCTCTATCCCGCCGCCGACATCTCCGGCGGCACGCTGCCCGGCACGAGCTCCGGCGAGTCGATCGAGATCCTCGAGGCCCTCGCGGCCCCGCCACCAGCCGGCCGCGGTGTGCTCCCGCCGGGCATGGACATCGAGTGGACGGAGCTGGCCCTGCAGCAGATTCTCGCCGGCGACACCGCCACCTTCGTGTTTCTGCTAGGCACGGTGTTCGTGTTTCTAGTGCTGGCGGCCCAGTACGAGAGTTGGTCGCTGCCGCTGGCGGTGATCCTGATCGTGCCGATGTGCCTGTTGGCCGCGATAGCCGGCGTGTGGGTGACGGGCATGGCCAACACGATCTTCACCCAGATCGGCCTGGTGGTGCTCGTTGGCCTCTCGGCCAAGAACGCGATCCTGATCGTGGAGTTTGCCAAGCAGCGGCAAGACGCCGGCGTTCCACTCGCCGAGGCCGTCCTGGAAGCCGCCACCGCCCGGCTGCGGCCGATCCTGATGCCCGCCCTCTC
>JBMTLP010000252.1:0-5275 GCA_049433245.1 Pirellulales bacterium | reverse complement strand
CCCGCGTCAAAACTGCTCGGAGCAGCGAAGGCGATCCGCGTCAGTCATCAGCCCGCAACTGACGAACTTCTGCTTCCAGCTTGCGAATCCGCATCTCCATTTCCATCAGTTTTCGACGAAGCATCTGCTCACGGGCCTCCGCAGGAGGGCCACCGGCCGACCTCGAAACTGGCGGACCGTCAAACGCGCGTCTCCCTTCGGACGAGCGCCCTTCGGGCTTCCATCCCGGAGGCGGCCCCATGGGCATGCGTCCCATCGATGGCGACCGACCAGCTTGTCCACGCATCCAGGGAGGTCCCATCTGTGGGCCCGGCCCCATCGGACCTCGCATCATGGGTGCGGTCGGCCCGCCAGAGCTTGGCCGATGGCCCATGCTTGGGGCACGCGGAGGCTCAACAGCAGGACGTGGACCCCGCCCGGGCACTGCCTGTGACCTCGATCGCTCGGCTTGTGGTTCGGAGCGGTCTCCTCGAGGCTCGGGACGCCAGTCCTGCTCTGGTCGCCGCGGTCGTCGCGCGGAGTGCTCCATTCCAGGCTTGGGGTGATCTGTTCGCGATTCCGCACGCCCGTGCTCGTGGCGAGCCTCGGGCCGCTCGCGACGATCGTGCTCCTCGTGGTCGGCCCTGCCCTCTTCGGCGAGCGCCATCACCACCATGCCTGAGAGGCTCCCAAGCCCGCTGCTGAAGTTGCTCAGCGAAGGACTCGCCAGAAACGCAGGCGACGCCATCGTGGACGATCCCCACAGACTCAAACCTGCCACAACCAAACCGACTGGCAGGTGACCATATCGCTTTCTCATACCAGCACCTCATGACGTGAGAGAACTCGCGCGGCGCAGCACCCGAAAGCCCCGTCGCCCAGGGAAGCCCCGCCCACAACCGCTGCTGTATTTTGAACGGTTCAGCAGCTGAAAAGTTCCAAAAAAGAGCGCCGCGTGCGGTCGGCGGCGGGCAGGCTACGTTGCGTCTGGCGATGTTGTCTCCGCGGCAACCGCCATGGGCCTGCCGTCGCGGTAGATCAAGGCAACGGGGATGAAGACCACCCCGGCGGCCGCCATGCAGGCGGTCCAGAACCAGAAGTAGTCAGCTCCCTCTAAGGTCACCAGGCCGCCGATGGACGTATCGCCATCGATCCGTGTTTCAGGTGCTTCGCCGCGTTCGGCCTCCACCTGTCGCTGCCCTTCCGCACCACGGAGTTCGATGATCCGCTTCTCACGCCAGCTGAGGGGCTGGTCTTTCATGCGGGCTGCCTCCGCGGCATCGGCTCGCACCACAGTTGCCGAGAGCACCACATCGTCGGGAGTCAGCCGCAGGCCATCGGGTCCATCCGCCACCAGCCGGTATCGATCGCGAGTAATCCGGTGGTAGCCGATCGGATTGCCACGCGAGTCGTTGACCCCGGCGAGCAGTTCCAGGCCGGCATCGTCGGCAGGCAGTTCCTTCGTCGCATCATCCGCAGCGGAACTGAAGAAGGCTGCGTCGATTTTCTGCTTGGCTGCCGCGAGCGCGTCATCTTCTTGCGTCACGACACCAACAAGCGATGAGAAGCGGTTGAAGGAGAGCAGCACATCGTCGGCGGTGTCGAAGTTGCCGTCTCCCCCGGCGAGTCGGATCTCACGAACAACGACGCCTTCGTCGAGCGTGCCCCACGTCTCGCGTGGTTCAAGGTCGATCACTCGCAGAGTGCGGCCATCGACCACTTCTGAACCATCAGCCCCCGTGACCTCCAGTTTGCCAGCCTCGGCCACGATGGGACTGATACTCGGCACCTGAATGGAGTGATTGACCATCGCCGTCACGAAGTTGCCTAGCGAAACCGAAAACAGCCAGATCGCCATAATCACCGACTTCATCGTTTTCGGCGCTTGCGCGTACGAGAACTCAAGCCCCGTGATCGAGATCATGATCTCAGCCGCCGTCACGATGACGTATCCGACAAACTGCCAAGCGACGCTCGGCCGTCCGCCATCATCGATCCACCCCTGGACGACCGCCGAGAGCCCGAAACCGGCCGCCATCACAAACAGGCCGATGCCTATCTTCCGCAGAGGTGTGAGGCGAAACACGACGTTGATCGCTGGGTAGACGACAAACTGAAACAGCGGGATCATCGCCATCACAAGAAGCGGATTGAGCACCTGAATCTGCGACGGCAGCCATTCAATGCCGAGCCACTGCAGATTCATATCTTCGGCCTGGAGTACCCAGGCTGAACTGGTCTGGTCGAACAGGGCCCAGAAAACCGCGATCACGAGATAGACCATCCCCAGCCGCAGGATCGTCATCAACCCCTGACGGCTGAAGGTCTCTTTGAGGAAGGCCAGTCCGCCGGCTGGCACGTGGATAAACACGTTACGCCCCATCCAGAACATCAGCGTGGCGATCGCCATCAAGACGCCCGGCACACCAAAGGCGACGTGCGGCCCGTACCACTCAAGAAGCCAAGGCGTGAGGATCGTGGAGAGGGTCGAGCCGAAGTTGATCGAGAAGTAGAACCACTGATAGACCTTCTCCATCAGGTGCTGGTTGCGGTCACCAAACTGATCCCCCACATGCGCCGACACACAGGGTTTGATACCGCCAGAGCCCAGAGCGATCAGAAACAGGCCCAGCCACATCCACTGTTCGGGCGAGAGGCCAGCCCCCCCCATGAAAGCGAGGGCCAGGTGACCCAGGCAGTAGAGCACCGAAACCACCATGATGATGCGGTACTTACCTGTAATCGCATCGGAGACAATCGCCCCCACAATCGGAAAGAAGTAGACCCACGACGAGAAAGTGTGATAGTGCTCTTGCGCCTCCGCCTTACTCATCGCCGGCAGGACTGTTTCGCTCATTAAGTGCAGATAGCGAAACATGAAGACGGTGAGGATCGTCCGCATGCCGTAGTAACTAAAGCGCTCGGCTGCCTCATTCCCAATGATGTAGGGAATGCCTGGGGGCATCTTGTCGGTATCGGGCGGTGTGGTGTGATACGTAGCCATGCAGGGTTCCTCCGGCGAACAGAATAGCCGATTCTTCAGGGAAGCCATCGAGATGACCCCCTTCGAACGCATTACCAGTTCATCCAACCCGAGAATCAAAGCAGCCGCCCGGCTGCGCGACGCTGGCGAACGGCGAAACCGCGGCCTGACACTGATCGACGGGCTGCGGGAGATTGATCGCGCAGCCGCCGCAGGCGTTCGCTTTCGTGAGGTTTTTCTCGACGAAACCGCTGCCCCTCCGCACGAACTGCTCGCCCGGCTAGAGGCTGCCGGTGGCGAGCCGCTCTCGCTGACTGCGGCCGCCTTCGCCAAGGTCGCCTTTGGAAGTCGTAACGAAGGGCTCGTGGCTGTGGCAGAAGTACCGTCGTTTGCCCTGCAACACTGGCAACCTCGCTCCACCGGACCGCTGCTGGTGCTCGAGGGTGTCGAGAAGCCAGGCAACCTGGGCGCGATCCTGCGAACCGCAGATGCCTCTGGAATAGCTGGGGTCCTCGTCGTCGATGGGGGCACGGATCCCGCCAACCCCGCTACCATTCGCGCAAGCCTCGGCACGCTCTTCTCCGTGCCCGTGGCAGTTGCGTCCGTAGACGACGCGATCGACTGGCTCGCTGCATCTGGTCGCCGGGTAGTGCTGGCAGTGCCATCCTCCGGCACGCCGTGGCATGCCGCCCCCTTGGTCCGGGCCGCCATCGTGCTTGGCAGCGAAGCTTATGGCATCTCCACCGCATGGCAGTCGGCGGCAGACAACGGTAGGCTCGTGGTCGCAGCCGTGTCCCTGCCTATGCTGGGTGTCGCCGATAGCCTCAACGTCTCAGCCACGGCAGCGGTGCTGGCCTACGAGGCCGTGCGGCAAGCAACGTAAGAACCCGTGACTGTCTTGAAGGTCTTCCACGTGAACACGTCCCTGCCTGCAGCGCTCTTCGATCAACTCTCCACCACCGCCACAGAGCAGGGGATTTCTGCGATGCTTGCCGCGCTCGGTGATGAGCTCACCCACGAGCGGCGCTGGCATGCCCTCTTTGATCTGCGACTGATGGAAGCCCGCTTGGCGGAGGGACTACCCGTGGTCGGCGACGCCGGCCCACTCTCGCCTGCGGTCCGCGCCGCGTTTGAAGAGCGTTCCCGCCAAGCCTGCCTCGAGGTCGGCTGGCCACTGCTTGAGGACGGACAGGTGGCTGCTGGCTGGATGTATCTGCGGGCCTCAGCAGAACTGGAAGAGGTGGCGGCGCGCCTTGAGGAGGTGGCCAAGTCGCTCGCTGGCCGCGAGGACGACGAGGGGCGGCGACTCCTTGAAGAACTCGTGCATGTAGCCCTATGGGAAGCCGTCCATCCGCCGCTTGGCCTGAGATTGCTCCTCGCGCACAACGGCACCTGCAACACGGTCACGGCCTACGACCAGTCGGTCAGCCGTCTTCCACCAGTCCGACAGGCTCCTGCTGCGGCCGTGCTGGTCGAGCACCTCACGGAGGAGTTGATAGCCAACCTGACCGCCGACCTGGCGCGTCGCGGAATCGAGGTGAGTGGCATCGACACCCTGCCAGGTCTGCTCGCAGCTGCTGGTGACGAGAGCCAGCCTCTCGGCCCGCACATCGATGTTTCTCACCTCCACTCCGTGCTGCGGTTTGCACGGGCCTGCACCGATCACCCGATGCTGCGCAAGAGCCTGGACTTGGCGATCTACGCCGACCGGCTGCCGCCAGAGTTGCGATACCCCGGAGACGGCCCGTTCACGGAACTCGCTCAGGCCTCGCGGCTGTTTTTTGCCGGCTGCCTTGGCGAGTCCATCGACGCAGCAGATGCCTACTTCCGCGAGCAGGCAGGGATCACCGACGCCCAGGGCGACGGCGGCACGCCGAGTGCCCGTGGTCCGCTCGAACAGCTCGCCGTGGAATACCTGATCGTGCTGCTCGCGCGAGGTGGCCGTCCAGAAGCCGCACTCGATGTGGCTCTCGCCCATCTCCCACGCGGTGGCGAGCAGGCGGCCACCACCGGGCTCGTACCGCCGGTGGTCGAACTCGCAGCCAAAGCCGAACAACGACGAGCCGGCAGCATGCGGCAGCTGCTCGATGCCTGTCGCGACCGTGCCGATGCAGTCACGTATGCGCAAGCGCTTGCGGTCTCGGTTTCTCCGCCAACGGCATGACCCCTGCGGCTCGTGCCGAAATAGCTCACCACCAGACCGACGTTGGCGTCTTGCAGCCTCGGCAGACATTCACTGGGCGGTATCCAGCATCGGCAGGTGGACGGAACCCGCGGCAAGGGGCCATCTGCCAGGGCAAAAGCATTTCCTGC
>JBMTLP010000251.1:0-5279 GCA_049433245.1 Pirellulales bacterium | reverse complement strand
AAGAACCGCGAGGAGTATCTGGAGCGATACGAGGAGGCGATCCGGCGTCTCGTGGACCTGAAACAGCGTGGTATCGCCGCCGGCGTGTACACGCAGACGACCGACGTCGAAGGGGAAATCAACGGTCTCGTGACGTACGATCGCGAGGAGATCAAGATCCCGGCAGAGCAACTCAAGCGGATGCACGAGTCGCTTTACGCGCCCGCCCCGAAACGCTGACTCTCGCCTCCGAGCCTGAGCCACCGCAGCTTCAGCCAGTAAAAACGGCCATAAGTTTCAGGATGGTCCGGGCGGTGAGCAGCGTGGTCACCACGAGCCCGAGCGACGCCATCGCGAGCATCCATCCAGGAATCTTCCGCGGTCCGGTGAGTTCAGGCCGGGTGGCGAGATAGAGCAGCGTGGCGGCGAGCGCTGGCAGACCGAGCACGGTCGAGGCCTGGGCCACCGTGATCGCTGCAACCGGCTGGATACCCATCACCTGGCACACGATCGCGATCGTCATCCCGATCACGAGAGCGGCGAGTGTGGCATGCTTCGTGCCGCGGTCGTTCATTGTTTCCCCAAACCCAAACCCATCTGCCAGCATGTTGCCGCCGATGAGGGCGTTGACCATAAATGCTCCAAAGCCGCCCGCGAAGATGCCCGTGCTAAACACAAGCGCGGCATAGCGGCCAAAGAGTGGCTCAAACTGCTTGGCGACATCGCTCACGCTGGTCAGGGTCGCGGGGTCGACCTGCGTGCCGTGCAGTGCCGCTGCTGCAGTGCTCATGAGGATCACCGACACCCCTCCGAGCACACTGATCCCGGCCAGTGAGTCGATCATCCCCTTGCGAGCATCGGCGATTCCCCAGCCTCGCGCCCGCACGTTGTAGGCCTGATAGAACGCGCCTGCGACGGAAAACGTGGTCGCCACGAGAGCTTGCAGGACGGTCACGTTCGCATCAGCTTTTGGCGAGAGCAGCATGCCGAAGCCACCTTCAGGTGGCGACGGGATCAGCCCGCGGAGCATCGCACCGAAATCAGGGCGAGCGAGCGCGAAGTTCACCAAAAACGAAGCGACGACGACGAGCACGATCCCCTTCAGCAACTTTTCGACGGGCTTGTAGAGGTTGCTAAAGCGGTAGATGACGGCGATCACAAACGCATTCACCGCCAGCAGCACCGCGACTGGCATCGCAGGCGAGCCGTCGCTTCCCAAGGGGAGCCCAAAGGCCTGCAGCGCAGCAATCACGGCGATGTTGTTGCTCACCTGGAAGCCAACCACCACGAGAAACAGGCAGAGGCCCACAAACGCGGCCACACTTCGCCCCAGCCGGTTCGCCACCTCACCCAACAGCGTTCGCTCGTAAACAACGCCGAGCCGGGCCGAGAGCACGATCATGCCCCACATCAGGGCCGCAGCCGCAACCACCACCCAGAGCATCGAGTAGCCGTAGATCGCCCCTGTCTTGGAGCTCATCAGCATGCTGCCGGGGCCACAGACGACCGCCGCCACGATGATGGCCGGTCCAATCGATCGAAGAATGGAGAGGAGCCCCTGCATGCCAAACCTCCCTACTGACCAAGCACCACACTCTGCGACAGAGTCTTAGTACTTGAAGCCTACACCAACATCGATGCCGTCTGCAGAGAGTGCCGACGTGACGTTGGTCCCCGGGATCGGGCCCTGCGGAGACTGCCAGGGGCCGCTCACGCTTCCGCTGAAGAAGTGGGCGTAGGCAACCGAAACGTTGAACCGCGATGAGATGTCATACGTGCCCCCGAGTGTCAGCGCGTGCTGCATCACAAAGGGCGAGGCGACGTTGGCAAACGCCTGATCAGACCCAATCGGTTTGGTGTTATAGGAGTAGCCCATCCGCAGGCGAGTCGCCTCCGACAGGCTGTACTGTGCACCGGTGGCGAGGGCAAACATGTCGGCAACGTCGAGCCCTCGCACAGCTCCCTCAGGCGTGAATCCTGCTTCTGAATAGGGGCGAGTTCCTTCGAAGTTGAGATAGCGGAGATCGCAAGAGAACCGCCAGTTCTCAAACCCCCGATACGCCGCCCCCACAGAGACGACCGGCGGAGCGTCGACCAGGAAGTTGATCGTTCGTGGGAAGCCCGCCGGCGTCTGCGAGGCGTACTGGAACGGGATGAACGACTGGAGACTGCGATACGACACGCCAAGATCGACGTCGTAGTCGCTCTCGTACCACGCTCCAAGCATGAACCCGCCCCCCCAGTGGTAGCCGGTGTGGGTGAGCGGTGGATAAACAGCCGCCCCTCCCCGCATGTCTGGTGAGGCAAGAATACCGGGATCCACCGCGAGCGAGGCGATGTTGATCAGTGGTGAAAAACTGACCGACAACCAATCCATTCGGTGGCGGTGGCGACACCAGCGGATTGGTGGTCGAGCCTGGATAGTTCACGCCAAAGCCAGCGAGTGCGAGCAGGCCCACGCCAGACGACGTCCGTGAATCTTCAGGCCGATATCAGCCGAGTTCGGCAGCCCTGTGAGCGTTGCCGGGTTCCACATAAACGCGCCAAGCGTATCAAGGGGCAGCGCGGTCGACGCGTCAGCCATCGATCGCTTGATGGGGCCAGCACCGGTCATCATCGGCCCGTACTGGGCCTGAGCCGTCGCGGCCGAGGCGACGAACTCCGCGGCAACGCGAACTGTTAAGCAGCGATGCTGCGCCTCGTTCATACGGAGCCCCCTCAATGCTTTCGTGCGTTCAAGACCGTGTCGGTGGTGTCCCTCGTCACGAACGATCGAACTGTGCCAGGTTCTGTCCAGCCTGCCCCTGACCTCCAGCAGGCGGTCTCGACCAAGTCTCGCCGCTCAGGCGCAACGCAGCCCCGCCCCGGGATCGCGCCCCTCCTTCAATCGGGTGATCCGAAAGATCTCCATCGGGGCTTTGCCTTTGAGGTTGACCACGCCCAGCGACTCCCCCTCACACGCGTCGGCGATACGTTGCCACGTCGACTGGCTTACACACACGCACCCTGCAGCACCGGCCTGCTCGATCCGCGACGCCGTGTTCACCGTGTCGCCCCAGATGTCGTATTGATACTTGCGATGCCCAACAACGCCCGCAAAAACCGGGCCGCAGTGGATGCCAACGCGAACCTGCCAGTGCGGTGGAACGCGAGCGACCGCAGCCACCATCTCCAGACCTGCACGAACGCACGCGAGCGCGGGATCCACGTCGACATCTGCTCCAAGACCCGCCGCAGCCATAAAGGCATCACCGATCGTTTTGATCTTCTCCAGGCTGTGATGCTGGCTCGCCAGTTCCTGCACTTCGACCATCGTCTGCAGGTGGATCAGCAACTCCTCTGGCGTGGCTTGATCGGCGAAGGCTGTGAAGCCGACGACGTCACAGAACAGCACCCCTACATCGTCGAAGCGACGAGGAAGCACTCGGTTGTTGTTCTTCAGCTCGGCCGCAACATCGGGAGGCAAAATCACATGCAGAAGTTCCTCCGACCGCTTTTTCTCTTGCTCGATGCGATCGATGTAGGCCTGCTCACGATCCCGCAAGCGTTTTTTTTCCAAACTTGCGTTGATGCGAGTCCGTAGAAAGATGGGGTCGCACGGCTTGCGCAGATGGTCATCCGCACCGAGGGCAATACAGCGCACCACGTTCTGAGGCTCATCGTCCGCAGAAAGCACGATCACCGGAATGCCTCGCAACCGCGGATCTGCTTTGAGTTGCTCCAACACCCCCATGCCATCGAGTCGTGGCATCCAGATGTCGAGCAAGATCAGGTCGTATGGCTTTGCACGAACCTGCTCAAGACACTCGATCCCGTCCGCCGCGAAACCCACCTGATGGCCGAGTTGCAACAGCCGCCGCGAAAGGATCTCGCGGTTGGTGGAACTGTCATCCACCACCAAAATGGCGCCTGGCTCGCTTGCCGACACCGGCCCCATCTCAATCGGCGGAGGCGTCGCATCAACAGGCTGCCGACGCGCCACCACGCGCTTGGCGACCACGGCGAGGAGCCGCTCAGCGGCTTGCCTGATTTTCCCAACGTCAGCCGCAAGCGTTGCCTCCCCCAGGTCCGTCGCTTCCTCCGCGACAAGTTCGGTGTAGCCGATGATCTGATCGAGAGGATCTCGAACTTCGCGGTCGATGGTCTCAGGAGCCACCGCCGCCACGCTGAGAACCGATGGAGCGAGAATCGTCTCGATCACAGCTAAGAGACGCTGCCCTGCGGAATGAATCGCCCGAAGGTCGCTGAGGATCTTGGTCAGTCCGGCAGCCTCCGCGTCTTCGATCAAGATTTCGCTGTAGCCGAGAATGTGATTCAGCGGAGAACGAAGTTCATGCCCGATCGAAGCGATTTGGCTACTCATGACGCACTCGGCCCGATGAATTCTTCAATCTTCCCGAGCAGCCGGGCAAACTCGACTGGCTTTGTCTCATACTCGTCACAACCGAACGCGATTGCTTTCTCCCGGTCGCCAGTCATCGCATGAGCGGTGAGCGCGATCACCGGAATGGAGGCTGTCGCTTGATTCGCCTTGATTCGTTTCGTCGCCTCCCAGCCGTCAATCAAGGGGATATTCATATCCATCAAGATGAGATCGGGGTTTTCCGACCCGGCCTTCGCGATGGCCTCTTCGCCATCGACAGCAGCGACGACGGTGTATCCCTTTCGCTGAAGGCGGCGGGTGAGCATATCCCGATTGAGTTCGTTATCTTCGACGAGGAGGAGTATTGGCATACGACTTTTTCAAGCGTCAGCGGAAGGGTTCACTGATTCGTCTGGGGAAGCGAGTTGGAGCCGATCGCGAAGATAACTCGCCACGTCTTTGGCCGTGGTGGAACTCTTCGAAATGATCTCCACGATCCCCCCGTTCATCTGGGCTCGATGAGCCGGCGTGATGTCCATCGCCGACACGATCACCACGGGCACGTGGTCACAGCCGGGCACCTTGCGAAAATGTGTCAAAAACTCAAAGCCGTCCATCTCAGGCATCATCAAGTCAAGCAGAATCACCGCAGGAACTTCGACGCGCACCTGATCCAAAGCAACGCAACCGTTTTCTGCGGTCACCACCCGCCATCCATCTTTGGTCAGGAGTCTCACCAACTGCTCCCGGCTGGCCTCATCGTCCTCGACAACCAGCACAGGCCTCACGCCGCGGCTGGAACGATACCGCGTCATCAGTTCCCCAAGCCGGCTCCAGTCGACAGGCTTCGTCAGAAACTGCGATGCCCCCACGGTCATGCCCATGTCTCGACTGTCAGTGACAGTCACCACCACCACCGGAATGTGCGACGTCGAAG